>DASVWD010000011.1 GCA_036389795.1 Longimicrobium sp. | reverse complement strand
GGCGGTGATCCGAGGGCCCGCGGACGCCGACGCCGCCTACAACGAGGTGGCCGCCCACGGCGACGAGCTGATCCTGGAGGCGTTCGTCCGCTTCACCCTGGAAGTCTCCGTCGTCGTCGCGCGGTCGGCGACCGGCGAGACGGCGTGCTTCCCGGCGGCCGAGAACGTCCACCGGCGCGGCATCCTCCACACCAGCGTGGCCCCCGCGCGCATCCCGCCCGCCCAGGCCGAGGAGGTCCGCCGCATCGCCACCGCGCTCGCCGAGGGGCTGGGCGTCGTGGGTCTCCTGGCGGTGGAGATGTTCGTGGGCGAAGACGGGGTGATCCGCATGAACGAGATCGCCCCCCGCCCCCACAACTCCGGGCACTACACGCTGGACGCCTGCCCCGTCTCGCAGTTCGAGCAGCAGCTCCGCGCCGTCTGCGGGCTCCCGCTGGGCTCCACCGGGCTGCTGCGTCCCGCCGCCATGGTGAACCTGATGGGCGAGGACGCCGGCACGGGCCTCGGCCGCGCGGGCGTGGCGGCGGCGCTCGGCGTCCCCACGGCGGCGCTCCACCTGTACGGGAAGGCCGAGGCGCGCCCCGGGCGGAAGATGGGGCACCTGACCGCGCTGGGAGAGACGGTGAACGAGGCGCTGGAGCGCGCGCTGCAGGCCTGGCGCCTGGCCACGGGGCAGGCGTGACCCAGATGGGACTTGCGTTCCGCGGAGAATGATGCAAATGTAGAAAGACCGCAGCGAACCTCGCGCCACACCCGACCCTCCAGCTCCGGCGCATCCGTCCCCCGCGTGGGACGAACACCGCGCCGTCAGGAACGCTCCACGCAACGCGTTCCCGCTTCAGAGGCACCACGAAACCTCTGGCGGACTCCCGGCGTAACCTCTGGGAACACGTGGTGTACCAGTGTGCGTGGAACTGGCCCGCCCCTTGCCTGTACGACAGGGCGGAGCGGCTAAGGGAAAAGGAGGCTCCAGTTGATCCTTCACTGCAACTTCGAAGAGCTTCGGGCGCTCACGGCGGCCTCGGAAGCGATCGTGGCGGAAGCCTACGGTCGCGCGGGCGCCGTGGCGGCCCCTCCGGAAGGCGTGGTGATGGTGGAGCGGCTCCTCCCCCGCCTGACCGGCGACATGAGCATCGAGACGCTGGACGACCAGCGGCGGGTGCAGGGCGCGGTGTTCCACATCGTCACCGACCTGCATCGCCGGCTCGACGGCAAGATTATCGAAACCAGCCCGGGCAACGAGGAAGCGCTCCTGCTGTACTTCGACTACGGCCACTCGCGGAGCGTGCTGCACCGGCTGGACAACATGGGCGCCGAGATGGCGGCGATCGCGGACCTCATCGGCGGCGGCAATCCGCACACCGCCGGCGGGATCACCTTCCCCGACTGACTCGGCGCCCCACCCGACACACGAAGGCCCCGCACCGGAATCCGGTGCGGGGCCTTCGTTGTCATGCCCGACGGAGTGTCTAAAGCCTCTTCGCGAGCTCGCCCGGATCGCGGCGCAGGTGCATGCAGGCGATGACCATTACGTCCTCGTCGTCGAAGTAGAAGTACACCGCGTAGGGAAAGCGGCTTACGAGCGCACGGCGCAGATCTCCCTCTCCGATGCCCTGAACACGAGCGTAGCGTTGCGGAGCGCGAACGGCGTTCGCAATGCAAACGTCTACGGCTTGGAAGAACTCCGCACCGAGCCCGTAGGACTGCGCCTCGTACCACGCGGCGGCTTCGACAATGTCCGCATCGGCCTCATGCCGGATGATGAGGCCTCGGCTCACGCGCTCTTCGCCCTCACACCTTCGAGGGTCTCGAGCACGTGCTCGCGCACCTCCGCCCAGGAGTAGCCCTCCTTCGGGTTTCGCCGAGCGGCCTCAAGCCTCCTCCCCAGCTCGGCACGTTGCGCTTCAGAGAGAGGGACGTCGCCCGCGTCTTCCGGCGTGAGGCTGTCCCAAAGGTCCTGAGCCAACTCGATGCGCTCAACCGCGCTCAGGTGGCTGAAATCGAAGATCGGGTTCTTCTTCATCGTTCGACGAGGGGAGCGGTCCGTCTGTTCTCAGGCATAGCGCTGAGCATGCTCGTTCCGTGGCTCTCTTGCCAGTGGCTCATTAGAAAACTGTACACTCCTTGCGGCACATTACGCAAGTCCCCGTGCTAAAGACGTCGGCGGGAGAACGGCTGGTTGGTCTACACCCAACACTCTTCTCTGTCCAGTCGGAATGGAAGTTGCCCCTGCCCCGCTCGCGCTAGGAGGACGGGAACGTGTGACGAAGGAGACATCCATGGAGCAGAACCTCGGGGGCAGCGGCTCGCGGGCGGGCGGCGACGGGCTCGGGTCGGAGGACGCGTCGGAGGCGCGGGAGCACGTGCGGAACGCGGAGGAGAACCGCGACGCGCTGGAGGCGCAGAACCGCCGCACGGAGGCCACCACGCCGTCACACCTGCAGTCCGACGGCCCGGTGGGCGGCACGGGCGGGATGAGCGCGGGCGGCGCGGGCCAGGACCAGGGCTCGGAAGACGCCTCGCGGGCGCGCGAGCACGTGCACGAGGCCGAGGAGAACCGCGACGCGCTGGAGGCGCAGAACCGCCGCGTGGAGGAGACGGCGCCCGAGAGCACGCGCGAGGACCTGCGCGACCGCTGACGCGGAGCCCGTCCAGTCGGCCGAAGGCCGCGGTAGGCGAACGGAGCGGCGCATCCCCCGGGGATGCGCCGCTCCGACGTTCTTCCGGCCCGCGGGCGGGCTACAGGATGTACTTGCGCAGGTCCTCGTCCTCGACGATGTCCTTGAGGCGGTCGCGGACGGTCTGGGCGTCGATCACGATCTGCTTGGGCTCCAGCTCGGGGAGCTCGAAGAGAATGTCCTCCAGCAGCGTGGTGAGCACCGTGTGCAGCCGCCGCGCGCCGATGTTCTCCATGCGCTCGTTCACCTGCGCGGCGATGCGGGCAATCTCGGCCACGCCGTCGTCGGTGAAGTCGAGCGCGGCGCCGTCGGCGGCGGCCAGGGCGCGGTACTGGGTGATCAGCGCGTTCTTGGGCTCCTTCAGGATGCGCACGAAGTCCAGCTCGCCCAGGCTCTTCAGCTCCACCCGGATCGGGAAGCGCCCCTGCAGCTCGGGGATCAGGTCGCTGGGCTTGGAGACGTGGAACGCGCCCGCCGCGATGAACAGGATGTGGTCGGTGCGCACCAGGCCGTACTTGGTCTGCACCGTGGAGCCCTCCACCACCGGGAGGAGGTCGCGCTGCACGCCCTCGCGCGAGACGTCGGGGCCCACGCCGCCGCGGTCGCCGGCGATCTTGTCGATCTCGTCCAGGAAGATGATCCCCATCTCCTCCACGCGGTCGAGCGCCTCGTTCACCACCTCGTCCATGTTGACCAGCTTGTCCAGCTCGTCCTGGAGGAGGATGCGCCGCGCCTCGGCCACGGTGACGGTGCGCCGCTTGGTGCGCTTGGGGAGCATGTCCTGCAGCATGTCCACGAAGCCCGCGTCCATGCCGGGGTCCATCCCCATCGGCACCATCATGTTCTCGATCGGCGAGCTCTGGGTGACCTCCACCTCCACCTCGCGGTCCTCCAGCTTGCCGTCGTGCAGGAGCTGGCGGAACTTCTCGCGGGTGCGCTCGCGCCGCTCGCGCACCTGGGCATCGTCGGGGGTCTCCACCTGGCCGGTGGGGGTGGCCACGAAGACGCGGCGGCCGGCCTCGCCCAGCGCGCCGCCCTCGCCGCCGGGCCTGGCGCCGTCCAGAGGCGGGATCAGGAGGTCCAGCAGGCGCTCCTCCACGCGTTGCTCGGCCACTTCCTGCACCTCGTCCTCGCGGTCGGTGCGCACCATGTTGACGGCCACCTCCACCAGGTCGCGCACCATCGACTCCACGTCGCGGCCCACGTAGCCCACCTCGGTGAACTTGGAGGCCTCGACCTTCACGAACGGCGCGCCGGCCAGGCGGGCCAGGCGCCGGGCGATCTCGGTCTTCCCCACCCCGGTGGGGCCGATCATGATGATGTTGTTGGGGACGATCTCCTCGCGCAGCTCGTCGTCCACGCGCTGGCGGCGCCAGCGGTTGCGCAGGGCGATGGCCACGGCCTTCTTGGCCTCGCCCTGGCCCACGATGTACTTGTCCAGCTCGGCCACGATACCGCGGGGCGTCAGCTCGTCGAGCCAGGGCTGGAAGTCGCCCTCGCCGGGCTGCGCGGCGTCGGGGGTCTCGATCTCGTTCGTCGCCATCTCTATCGTCTCGGTCAATCAGGGGACGCTGCGTCCTTCGTCCTGGTCCCCGCCTCGAATTCGTCTCGAACCGGACCGCTCATCCCGAATGGATGTCATCCTGAGGTCGCCGCCCCGCCGATCCTGCCCCGGCGTGGATGTCCGGCGGCGACCGAAGGATCCACTCACACCGCCGGGTGGGCAGTTCCGCGCGCCGAGCCAGCCACCGGACAGGGGGAGTAGATCCTTCGGGAGCGTCCAACCCCCGGCGCGGAAGCGACTGCGGCGCGGACGCTCCCTCAGGATGACAGCATCGGGCCACCCCATTGCCGGGGAAATTGCGCGGATCGACCTCCGTCAGTCCAGCTCCAGCACGGTGACGTTGCGGTTGGTGTAGATGCAGATGTCGCCCGCGATCTCCAGGCCGCGGCGCACGATCTCGCCCGCGGTGAGGGTGGAGTGCTCCTTGAGCGCGCGGGCGGCGGCCAGGGCGTACGCGCCGCCCGAGCCGATGGCCACGATGTCGTCGTCGGGCTCGATCACGTCGCCGGTGCCGGAGAGCATGTAGATGTGGTCGCGGTCGGCCACGGCCAGGAGCGCCTCCAAGCGGCGGAGGTAGCGGTCGCTGCGCCAGTCCTTGGCCAGCTCGACGGCGGCGCGGGAGAGGTTGCCGGGGTAGCGCTCCAGCTTCTCCTCGAACTTCTCGAAGAGGGTGAAGGCGTCGGCCACGGAGCCGGCGAACCCGGCCAGGATCTTCCCCTCGCGCAGCTTGCGCACCTTCACGGCGCTGGACTTGGCCACCACGTCGCCGGTGGTCACCTGCCCGTCGCCGCCCAGGGCGACCCTGCCGTCGCGCTTGACGGCCAGGATGGTGGTGGCGTGGAACTTCGGGATGCTCATCTATCGTCCGTCTTTCGTCTTCCGTTTCGATCAGTAGGGCCTTTACCCCACCCGGTGCTCGCCGGATTTCGGCACCGGCGGCAGCCCACCAGCCAGGGCGAGTAGATCCTTCGGGTCGCTACCGCGCCCCTCGGGATGACATCGTTCGAACGCGTCCGGGAGGGCTGCGTCTCCGATTTGCGCGCAAACGATTTACCCCAGCGGCGGGGCTGGGGCAAGTTCGCGCGTCGCCTGTTACACCGCAACCGCGGTTCCGTACTCCGTACCGCGTACCCCGTACCCTCACGCCCGCGGGTGCGCCTGCCGGTAGACCTTCTTCAGCCGCTCCTTGGAGGTGTGGGTGTAGATCCGCGTGGTGCTGAGCGACGCGTGGCCGAGCAGCTCCTTGACCGCCACCAGGTCGGCGCCGGCGTCGAGCATGTGCGTGGCGAAGGTGTGGCGGAGCGAGTGCGTGGAGAGGCCCGTCTCGTCGGCCACCCACTTCAGGAACGCGCCGACGACGTTCTGGACCTGGCGGACGGTGAGCCGCTTCCCCGTCTGGCTGACGAAGACGGCGCGCCGGTCGCCGCGCGGGGCCTGCTCCAGCACGCGGTCGCGCGCCTCGTAGTAGCGCCGGAGCGCGCGCGCGGCCGCGCCGCCCAGCGGCACGATGCGCTCCTTGCGCCCCTTCCCCCGCACCCGCGCGCGGTCGGCCACCACGTCCAAGTCGGCCACGTCGAGCCCCTGCAGCTCGGAGAGGCGCATCCCCGTGGCGTAGAACAGCTCGACGACCGCCAGGTTGCGCAGGGCGTGGAAGCCGCCCTCGGCCGCGCGCGCCTCGGCGAGCGCGAACAGCTCCTTCATCTGGTCGAGGGTGAGGAAGCCGGGGAGCGTGCGGTCGCGCTTCGGCGTGCGCACGGGGCGCGCGGGGTTGGCGTCCACCCGCTCCTCGACGTGCAGGTAGCGGTAGAACGAGCGCACCGCCGAGAGCTTGCGGGCGATGGAGCTCTTCGCCAGCCCGCGCACGGTGGCGCAGTCGCCCATCCAGCTGCGGATCGCCAGGCGGTCGACGCCGGCCCAGGTCCACTCGGGCGAGCCGTAGTAGCGGCCCAGGAACTCCTCGAACTCGGCCAGGTCGTCCGTATAGGCGCGCACCGTGTTCGGGGAGAGCTGGCGCTCGTGCTCGACGTAGCGCAGGAAGGCCTCCAGCTCGCCGCCACGCGGGGTCTCGGAGGCTTCGCCGGGGCTCATCGCGAGGCGGGCTCGGCGACGCGCAGGTCGTGGGCGTCCATCCAGGCGCCGAAGTCGGCGCGCGCGCGCTCCACCAGCCGCTCGCGCTTCTCCTCCTTCTTCATCTTCCCCGCGGTCTCCAGCGGGTCCAGCAGCCCGAAGTTGGAGTTCATCGGGGCGAAGTGGGCCGGGTCGCTCTCGCGGAGGTAGCGCAGCAGCCCGCCGAGCATGGTGGTGGGCGGCGGGACGACCGGCTCCAATCCGCGGACGACGCGGTCCAGGTTGGCGGCGGCCAGGATGCCGACCGCGGTGGACTCGGTGTAGCCTTCGACGCCGGTGATCTGCCCCGCGAAGATCAGCTCCGGCCGCTCGCGCAGCGACCCGTGCGCGGAGAGCTTCGCGGGGAAGTTGAGGTACGTGTTGCGGTGGATGGAGCCCCAGCGCAGGAACTCGGCGTTCTCCAGCCCCGGGATCATGCGGAAGATGCGCTTCTGCTCGGGGATCTTCAGCCGCGTCTGGAAGCCCACCAGGTTCCACAGCTGGCCCGCGCGGTCTTCGCGGCGGAGCTGCACGACGGCCCAGGCGCGCCTGCCGCCCCACTGCGGCACGGGGAGGCCCACGGGCTTCATCGGCCCGAAGCGGAGCGTGTCGACGCCGCGGTGCGCCATCACCTCGATCGGCAGGCACCCCTCGAAGTAGGGGACGTTCTCCCAGTCGTGCCCCGCGTACTCTTCGCCCGTCTTCAGCGCCTCGACGAAGGCCTCGTACTGCTCCTTCTCCATCGGCGCGTTGAGGAAGTCGTCTCCCCCGCCCTTCCCCCAGCGGCTGGCGGCGAAGAGCTTCTCGCGGTCCAGCGACTCGTCGCTGACGACGGGGGCGATGGCGTCGAAGAAGGCGAGCCCCTCGTCGCCCAGCGCGCGGCGGACGGCGAAGGAGAGCGCGTCGGAGGTGAGGGGGCCGGTGGCGACGATGGCGGGGCCGGCGGGGAGCCCGGCGACCTCTTCGCGGACGACGCGGATGCGGGGGTGCGCCTCGATGGCGGCCGTCATCCGCTGGCTGAACTCGCGGCGGTCGACGGTGAGCGCGGCGCCGCCGGGGATGCGGCTCTCGCGGGCGCAGGCCAGCAGCAGGCTGCCGCCGGCGCCCAGCTCGTCCATCTCCAGCTTCAGCAGCCCGTGCGCGTTGTGCGGGTCTTCGCTCTTGAAGGTGTTGGAGCAGACGATCTCGGCCAGGTGATCGGTCTGGTGCGCGGGCGTCCCCCGCACCGGGCGCATCTCGCACAGGGTGACGTCGTGCCCCCGCTCCGCGAGCTGGTACGCGGCCTCCGACCCCGACAGCCCGCCGCCGACCACCGTCACTTCCGCCATCTCGCGCTCCTCCGATTGAACAACCGTCCGGGCTCGATCTCCCGGATCGACATGGACCAATTCTCACCCGCGCATCCCCCGAACGCAACACCACCCCTCTTCCCGGTGCGGGAGAGGGGCGGCGCGCGCGGGTCCCTGTACCACGTGGCCGGAAAGCCCGTTCCGCGCGGGTTGTTCGATATGATACCGTCGTTCGGGATTCGCTGCGCATTGGAAGCTGTCATTCCGAGTGGAGCCCGATGCGCTGAGCTCGCGTCCGCCACCGAAGTCGGCCGGGCTCCCGAGGAATCTACCCGCGGCCGGCAGGAGGCCGGATCAGTGCACGGAGCCAGCATCCGGACGGGGTGAGTAGATTCCTCGGGCGCCGCCCAGCTCAGGTGTGAAATCCAGATTGGTGCTGCGGCGCCGCTCGGAATGACATGGTTCGCGAGAGGGACCGGATTGCACACTGATTCCTGGAATCCGGTATGAGTACCAATCCCCATCCCCGAAAAACCTCGGGGGGACGAAGCGAGCAGGCATCCGTGCCGCTACCGCGCCCAACCCACCTGGCGAGGTGAGAAGATTCTTCGGCCCTGCGGTCATTCGTGCAGGGGCAAGCCCCGCGTGACCGGGCCTCGGAATGACGGCGAAATGCGTCAGCGGCGCTTCTCCATGCTCATGGCCGTGAACTCGATCGGCTGGCGGACCTCCGATTCCTGGAAGAGCCGGAGCAGCTCCCTGCGCCGCGCGGCCTCGGGCTCGTCCAGGCCGGGGGCGTCGATCAGCCGGCGCAGGTCGGCCTCGACCTCCTCCCGGGCGTGGTTCTTCAGGACCAGGAGCGTGAGGCCGGAGAACGGGAAGCGGTCGAAGTTGGCGACCAGGAACTCGCGCAGCGCCGGGCTCTTGCGCAGGTGGAACATGATGGTGCGGTCGATCCCGCGCACCGGGTACTGCGGGAACGCGGCCGCGTGCATCAGCGCCGAGGCGAAGTTGTCGAGGATGAGCTCGCTCATCGCCTGCACCTCGTCGCGCGTGGCCCTGTCGCCCGGCTTCCACTCGGCGTCGTCGTAGAAGTACGGCCGCAGGTAGGGCCGCTCGACCAGGAGCCGGACGTGGTCGGAGGTCTCGGTGATGGCCCGCTGGATCAGGTGCAGGTCGGGCTGCTTCTGCGCGATCTCGAGCTGGCGCACCGCCGTGTCGATCTGCTCCTTGGCGATGTGGAGCTGCTTCCAGAAGACCGAGAAGTTGAGCAGGCCCACCAGCACCAGCAGCAGCGTCCCCACGAAGCCCAGCACGCCGATCCATGCCTCGAATCCCATCGTGTATCTCCCTCCCCGTCCGCGAACGGCATCAGGAACAGCAGAAATGCCTCACACGGAGGTAACGGAGTTAACGGAGAACACCAAAGGGGTTCCTCCGTTTCCTCCGTTTCCTCCGTGTGAGGCCCTTTCGTAAGAGACCTGCCGCTACTTCTTCCGTGCCGAGGGAGGCTTCGTCGGCGGCTTGGCGCTCTTCGCCTTGGCGGCGCTGGCGGTCTTCGACTTGGCCTTGCGGCCGGCGGTCTTGCTGGCGGAGGACGACTTCGACGCGGCCGTCTTCGCGCCCCGCCGCGCCGTAGCGCGGCCGCGGCCCCGGGCGGGCTTGCCGCTGGCGGCGCGCTCGGCCAGGAGCGGCACCGCCTGCTCCAGGGTGAAGGCGTCGGGGGATACCCCCTTCGGCAGCGACGCGTTCACGTCGCCGTGCTTCACGTAGGGGCCGTAGCGGCCTTCCCACAGCGTCACCGGCTCGCCGTCGGCCGGGTGCGCGCCCAGGGTGCGGATCGGCTCGGGGCTCTTTCGCGCGCCGCGGCCGCCCTTGGGCTCGGCCAGCAGCTCCAGCGCGCGGGCGAGGCCGATCGCGTAGACGTCGTCGCCCTTTTGCAGCGAGCGGAAGTCGTTGCCGGCCACCACGAAGGGGCCGAAGCGCCCGATCCCCGCCTTCACCTCCTCGCCCGTCTCCGGGTGCCTGCCCAGCGTGCGCGGGAGCGACAGCCAGCGCAGCGCCGCCTCCAGCGTCACGTCGGCCGGGTTCATCCCCTTGGGGAGCGAAGCGCGCTTGGGCTTTTTGTCCTCCTCCGTCGCCTCGCCGAGCTGCACGTAGGGGCCGAAGCGGCCTTCCAGCAGCAGCACCGGCTTCCTGGTCTCGGGGTCGATCCCCAGCACGTCGGGCCCCTCGGTCTTGGCGCGCACCAGGCGCTCCACCTGCTCGCCGGAGAGGTCCGCCGGGGCCACGCCCTCGGGGATGGTGGCCGTCACCGTCCCCCCGCCGTCCTCGGCCTCCACGAACGGGCCGAACTTGCCGATGCGCACCCGCGCGGGGAGCCCCTCCAGGCGCACGGTGGACGCCTCGCGCGGGTCGATCTGCTGCTCGCCCTTCTGCACCGCCTCCTCCAGCCCGTCCGGGCCCAGGAAGAAGTCGCGCAGGTAGGGGAGCCACTCCGCGTCGCCCCCCGCGATCTCGTCGAGCTGCTCCTCCATCCGCGCGGTGAAGCGGGTGTCGACCAGGTGCGGGAAGTTCTTCTCCAGCAGCGAGGTGACCGCGAAGGCGGTGAAGGTGGGGACGAGCTGGTTGCTCACCCGCTCCACGTAGCCGCGGTCGATGATGGTGCCGATGATCGACGCGTAGGTGCTGGGGCGGCCGATCCCCTCCGCCTCCAGCGTCTTCACCAGCGTGGCCTCGGTGTAGCGCGCCGGCGGCTGCGTCTGGTGGAAGAGCGCCTCCAGGTCCCGCAGGGAGAGCGCGTCGCCCCGGCGCAGCGCCGGGAGCGGCTCCTCGCGGTCCTCCAGCGCCGCCTCGGGGTCGTCCGAGCCCTCCACGTAGGCGCGGAAGAAGCCGGGGAAGTCGATGCGCTTGCCACTGGCGCGGAAGACGGCGTCGGCCGCCTGGATCAGCGCGGTGAGGTGCGTCTGGCGCGCGTCGGCCATCTGGCTGGCCACGGTGCGCTTCCAGATCAGGTCGTAGAGCGCCGCCTCCACCCCCTTGAGCCCCGTCACCTCCGTGGTGCGCATCTCCGTTCCCGCCGGGCGGATCGCCTCGTGGGCCTCCTGCGCGCCCTTGGTGGTCGTGGTGTACTGGCGCGGCTGCGGCGTCAGGTACTCCTCGCCGTAGAGCGCGCGGATGCGCGAGCGCGCCGCCCGGATCGCCTGGTCCGAGAGGTGGACCGAGTCGGTGCGCATGTAGGTGATGTAGCCCTCCTCGTACAGCCGCTGCGCGATGCGCATGGTGTCGCGCGAGGAGAGGCGCAGCTTGCGGTTGGCCTCCTGCTGCAGCGTCGAGGTCGTGAACGGCGGGTAGGGGCGGCGGATGGACGGCTTCTCCTCCGTCTCCGCCACCTTCCACTCCGCCGCGCGCACCCGGTCGCAGAGCGCCTTGGCGTCGCCCTCGCCCAGGAGGATCACGCCCTGCGTCTTCAGCCGCCCCGTCGACTCGTCGAAGTCGCGCCCCGTGGCGATCCGCTTCCCTCCGACGCTCTGCAGCACCGCCGAGAAGCCCTCACCGTCCTTCGCCAGCAGCGCCTTCACGTCCCAGTAGGTGGCCGAGCGGAACGCCCGCCGCTCGCGCTCGCGCTGCACGAGGAGGCGGACGGCCACCGACTGCACGCGCCCCGCCGAGAGCCCCGTGGCGATCTTCTTCCAGAGCAGCGGACTGACGGTGTAGCCGACGAGACGGTCGAGGATGCGCCGCGTCTCCTGCGCGCGCACCAGGTCGTCGTCGATGTCGCGCGGGTGCTCCAGCGCCTCGCGGATCGCCTCGGGGGTGATCTCGTGGAAGACGATGCGCGTGACCGGGCAGCGCGGCTTGAGCACCTCCACCAGGTGCCAGCCGATGCTCTCGCCCTCGCGGTCCTCGTCGGTGGCCACCACCAGCTCGTCGGCCTCCTTGAGGAGCGCCTTCAGCTCGCTGACCACCTTCTTCTTCCCCGAGGGGATCACGTAGACGGGCTCGAAGTCGCGCTCCACGTTCACACCCAGGCGGGCCCACTCCTGCCCCTTGAGGGTGGGCGGGATCTCGCTGGCCGACTCGGGGAGGTCGCGCACGTGTCCCATCGAGGCCGCCACGCGGTAGCCGGAGGGGAGGAAGCCGCGGATCGTCTTCGCCTTGGTGGGACTCTCCACCACCACCAGGCGGATCTTCTGCGCCTTGGACGCCATCTCTATGGGCAGGTATTCAGCATCGAAACGCCTCCGCGCGCGTCACTCGCACCGGGCCGGCGTTCTCTGGCATCATCGTGCAACATCCCCGGTTGAAACCGGGAGCTACAACTACGGGAAGTCCGCCTTCGCGGACTCGGGGCGACCCTCCGCGCGTCCGGCCCGCATCCGCGCAGGGCGGGCACGGGCGAGGCATGCCTCGCCCCTACGAGCCACCCGTCACACACTGAGCCCCGTAGAGTCCACCCTCTCCCGAAGTTGGGAGAGGGTTGCCGCTCTAAGGCGGCGGGTGAGGCCCCCCGCGGCGGCACGATAGCCTGTATTCCGCAGCGATCCCTACCCCGCAATCCCCCGCCTGCGCACTTCTCGCTCGATCTCCTCCGCCACCTCCACCGGCGAGCGCCCCTCCGTCTCCACCACCAGGTCCGCCCGCGCGTAGAGCGGCTCGCGCTCCGCCAGCAGCCGGCGCGCGGCGGCGAGCGGGTCGGCACCGGCGAGCAAGGGGCGTTCCCCCGGCGCCGCGGCCGCGCGGCGCACCGCCTCCTCCGCCCCCACCTTCAGCCAGACGGAGAGCGTCCCCGCCCCCAGCAGGCCCAGCAGCTCCGGCCGCGTGATCCACCCGCCGCCGGGGGAGAGCACGATCCCCGCGCTCCGCCCCACCCGCGCCGTGGCCTCCGCCTCCAGCTGGCGGAAGCGCGCCTCGCCGTCCGCGGCGAAGATCTCGGCGATGCGGCGGCCCTCGCGGCGCTCGATCTCCCGGTCGAGATCGACGTGAGTCCAGCCGAGCCGCTCCGCCAGCAGCGCGCCGACCACGGTCTTCCCCGCGCCCATGAAGCCGAGCAGCACCACGCGCTCGACCGGCGCGGGATCAGGCGGGGACGAAGAGCCCACGCTCGCGGATGCGCTCCAGGTAGCCCTCGAGGTTCCGCCGCACCTCGCCCAGCGAGTCGCCGCCGAACTTCTCCAGCACCGCGCCGGCCAGCACGAGCGCCACCATCGCCTCGGCCACCACGCCCGCCGCGGGGACGGCCGCCACGTCCGAGCGCTCGCGCACGGCCTCCGCGCGCTCGCCCGTCCTGAGGTCCACCGTGGCCAGGGGGCGCATGAGCGTGGAGATCGGCTTCATCGCCGCGCGGACGACGACCGGCTGGCCGGTGGTGATCCCGCCCTCCAGCCCCCCCGCGTTGTTCGTCACCCGCCCGAAGCCGCCGCCGAGCCCCGAGGCCTCGTCCAGCACGATCGGGTCGTGCACCTGCGACCCCGGGAGCATGGCGCCGCGGAAGCCCATGCCGATCTCCACCCCCTTGATCGCCTGGATCGACATCAGCGCCCCGGCGAGCCGCCCGTCCAGCTTGCGGTCCCAGGAGACGTGCGAGCCGAGCCCCACGGGGACGCCACGGGCGACCACCTCGACGATGCCGCCCAGCGTGTCGCCGTCGCGCCTGGCCGCGTCGATGGCGTCGATCATCCGCCCCTCTGCCTCGGGGTCGAGGCAGCGCACCGGCGAGGGGTCCGACGCCGCGTTCAGGTCCCCCGGCAGCTCGTCCGGCACGCTCGCGACCACGCCGCCGAGCGCCACCACGTGCGAGCCGACGGTGATCCCCAGCTCGGCCAGGAGCCGCTTCGCCACCGCGCCGGAGGCCACGCGCGCCGCCGTCTCGCGGGCGCTGGCGCGCTCCAGCACGTCGCGCGCGTCGGTGCGGTCGTACTTGAGCGCCCCGGCGAGGTCCGCGTGCCCGGGACGCGGGAAATAGACCCGGCGCATCGCCTGGTCGTCGCCCGCCTCTTCCACCGGCGCGGGAGACATCGCCCGCGTCCAGTTCTCCCAGTCGCGGTTCTTCACCAGGAGCGTCACCGGCGAGCCCAGCGTCTGTCCGTGGCGCACCCCGGAGAGGATCTCGGCGCGGTCGCTCTCGATGCGCATGCGCCCGCCGCGGCCGTAGCCGCCCTGGCGCCGCCGCAGCTCGCGGTCGACGTCGTCGGCGCTCAAGCCGATGCCGGCGGGGATCCCTTCGACGATGGCCGTGAGGGCGGGGCCGTGCGACTCGCCGGAAGTGGTGAAGCGGAAGGGGGCGGGCATCGGGAACAAGTAACACCGGGGGCCCGGCGCGCGCCAGACCCCCGGTGCTGGAACTGCAGTGCGAAGTCCTGAGTGCGAAGTGCGAAGTGCGGAACGTCGGCGGATGCAGCCGCACTTCGCACTTCGCACCTCGCACTTCGCACTGTCTACCCTACGGCACCAGGTCCGCGCTGGTGACCCTGAGCGAGAGCACCCCGCGCGGCGTGAGCGCGTAGATGCGCAGCGCCACGTTGGCCGGGTCGGCGGCCGCCCGCGGGCCCACCGCCAGCGCCCCCACCACCGCGTCGCGGGTGTAGATCCGCTTCACCCGGAAGAAGTTGAAGGTGTCGATCACGTCGATGTACGGCGCCTTCTCGTCGATCCCCGACACGAACGACAGCCGCGACACCCCGCCGGGATACCCCGCGTTGTCGGGGTGCTGCGCCACGCCGCCGGCCGGCGTGCTGCTGGCGACGACGCCCTGCAGGCGCGCCGTGTTCGAGAAGTAGTACGCCAGGCCGCCGCGGGCCACGCCCAGCGAGCCGTCGTAGTTCAGCCCCAGCCCGATCACCCGCTCGGCCGCGTTGCTGATCAGGTCGCGCACGTCGGAGACCAGCACCAGCGAGTCGCCCCCGGCGCGGAAGAGCGGGATCCGCGCTTCCTCGCGCACGCCCTCGCCCACCGCGATGTAGTTGCGGTCGCCGCTGGCCGCCACGAAGGTGGTGTCGGCGAAGCCCACGTCCAGCACCGACGCGCCCACGTCGAGCCGCGTGTCCCAGCGGCCGCCCGCCGCGTTGGCCGGCTGCGCGCGCAGCTTGGTCAGCGAGTCCGACACCTCCAGCGGGTTGCCGGTGATGCAGAAGCCCGGGTCCGCCGCGTCGCCGAAGCGGCGGCGGGGGCACACCATCACCTGCCCGCCCGACTGGAAGGCGCTGTCGGCGTTCACCGCGATCGCCTGCCCGGCCGTGTGCCGGTCCACGTAGCCGATGAAGATCTCCGAGCGCAGCTTGCGCGGGTCGTAGATCCGCACCGTCCCCTCGTTGGCCGCGCTGGTGGGCTTGGTGGAGTACACCAGCAGCCCGTTCGACGCCTGCGCCAGGAACTGCGGCCGGTCGGAGTAGTCGTTCAGCTGCACCGCGCTCACCACGAGCGTGGCGGGGTTGAAGGTGACCCCGAAGAGCCGCTCGTTGGGGATGAAGATGCGCTTGTCCTGCGCCTCGGCCAGCACCGGCTCCTTCAGCGGGATCACCGAGATGTTGGTGCCGCCGCTGTTGGCCACGTACAGCGAGTCGCGGTTGCGCCCGATCCCCAGCCCCCACGGCTCCGAGCCCACCCGCACCGGCGCGGCGTAGGTGGTGGCCCCGATCGGCAGGATCTCCACGCGGTTGCGGGTGAAGTTCGACAGGTAGACGCGCCCGCTGTCGGCCACCAGGTCGGCGATCACGTCGCCCGGGTTGGGGAAGCCGATGGTGCTGCCGCGCGCCACGAAGATGGTGAACAGCCGCCCCGGACCCCCCGCCGCCAGCCGCGGCGTGGCCGCGGTGCACTGCTGCGACTGCGGGTTGTTGAGCGCCGTGGCCGCGCCGCAGTTGCGCGCCGGGTCCACCGCGAAGCCGGTGATCTCGAGCTGCACCGTGGCGCTGTCGAGCCCCGTGAGCCCCAGGGCCGCGTAGCTGAAGGTGAAGGTGTCGGCCGCCGCGCGGGTGCGCCCCGAGTACACGGCGAGCGTCTGGTCGCCGGCCGCGGTGCGCCGGATGGCCAGCACGGTCACGCCCACGCTGTCCACGCGCACCTCGTCGACCGCCGAGACGATCACGCGGAACGAGTCGTCGGGCTCCACCCGGAGCTCCGGGTTCGCCGAGAGGGTGGTGCGCGGCGCGATCTGGTCCACCGCCGGCGGGTTGATGCGCACCGGCACCGGCACGCTCACCGCGCGGATCTCGGCCCCCGACACCGCCTCGGCGTTCAGCACGTTGTTCCCCGAGTCGGCCGGGATTGGCACGATGATCGTGGTGTCGATGCTCGCCACCGGGGTAGGCAGCGTGATGGTGCGGTCGAAGGTGATCGGCCGCCCGGTGGTGAAGAGCCGGATGGTGCGGATCAGGCTGCCGGGATCGCTGGCCTGGATGCGCACCGGGATCTCGGTGCCGCCGATGAACTCGGCGCCCGCCACCGGGGTCACGATCGTCACCCGCGGGCCGCCGGCGGTGATCCGCACCGTGTCGGCCGTGCGGTTGCCCATGGTGTCGATGGCCGTCACCACCGAGAAGACGCGCTCGTTGGTGGAGTCGGCCCCGGCCGGGAGCAGGAAGCGCCTGAGCGTGGTGTCGCGCACCAGCCGGCCCGTGGCGCTCCTGAGCGCCACCACCTTCGGCTGGAAGCGGTCCACCCGCGTCTGGGTCCCCAGGTCGGGGTTGCCGCGCAGCGAGAACGCCTCGAAGACCACCGAGTCGAGCCCCACGTTGTCGGTGACCTTCGCCTCGATGAAGAGCGAGTCGCCGGGAGCGATGGTGGTGGTGTCCTGCTTGGGCCACACCAGCGCCACCCCGGGGCGGACGGCGTCGGCCGGGTTGTTCCCGCCGCTGTTGGTGGTGGTGTCGGGATCCGGGTCGGGCCCGGGGCCGAAGGCGTTGCTGCCCTCGCACGCCCCGAGCGCGAGGCTCAGGGCGGCGCAGGCGAAGATCGTCGCGGCGCAGCGCCGCAGCAGGTGGGACGGGGTCACGCGGTCCTCCGGAGTGTGTCGGCGGCTCTGGGCCGGGCGGCTCAGGCGCGCTCCTCGACGATGTGGGGGGTGACCATGATCAGCAGGTCACGCTTGATCTCGGTGTTGCGGGTGGTGCGGAAGAGCGAGCCCAGGAAGGGAACGTCCATCAGGAACGGGATCCCGGAGCGCTGCTGGGTGACCTCGGTGACGGTGAGGCCGCCGATCACGGCCGTCTCGCCGTCGGCCACCATCACGCGGGTGTCGCCCTGCTGCTGCCGGAAGAGCACGCCGATCTCGCCCGGGGCGGGCTCGGCGCTGCTGCGCTCGGCGTGCAGCTGCAGCAGCACCCGCCGGTCGGCCGTCACCTGCGGGGTGACGATCAGCCGGATGCCGGTCTCCACCAGCTCGGCCGTGGCGCGCGCGCCGGTGGCGCCGGGGACGCCGGCGTTCACCGAGCCCAGGTCCACCACGCGGATCGGGGTGCGCTCGCCCACCCAGATCTGCGCCTCGTGGTTGCTGCTGGTGGTCACCACCGGCGCCGCCTGCACGTCGGAGAGCTGCGCCGTCTGCAGGGCGTCCAGGAAGGTGATGAGCGTGTAGCGCCCCAGCACCAGCGAGGTCACCACCTGCAGCGCCGGGTCCTGCACCCGCTCGTTGGCGTTGCCGAGCGCCGCGATCGAGTTGCCGCCCAGCGAGATCAGGTCGGCGTTGGTCTGCTCGCCCGGGTTGAAGGGGTCGGGGACCGAGACCAGCGAGTTCAGCGAGCTGCCGCGCGAGTCCTTGAGGTCGTAGCTGATCCCCAGCGCCTCGGCGTCGGTGCGGTTGATGAAGATGATCTTGGCCTGGATCGCCACCTGAGGGGTGCGCACGTCCAGCTGCTGCACCAGGTTGGCGAACTCGGCCACCACGCTGCCCACGTCGGTGGCGATCAGCGTGTTGGTGGTCTTGTTGGCGCTGATCGAGCCGCGCTCGGTCTTGAGCGGGTCGAGGGTGGCCAGCAGCTCCTCGACGGGGACGTAGTTGATGCGGAAGGTCTGCGTGACCAGCGGCTCCAGGCTCTCGCGCTCGGCCAGCTTGTCGATGGCGTCCACGCGGATGATCCCGCTGGGGAGCTCCTCGGCCGCCAGCCCGTACGCCTGCAGCAGGGTGCGCAGCGCCTCGTCCCACGGCTGGTTCTCGAACGCCACGTAGTCCACCCGGATCGACCCCACGTCGGCGCCCGGGACGATGGAGCGCCCGGTGAGCTCGGCGAAGGAGGCCAGCACGTCGCGCATGTCCGTGTTCTCGAAGGTCACGGTGATGCGCCGGGCCTGGCTCGGCTGCTGCTGGGGCGCGCGCCGCGGAGTGCCCTGCTGCTGCGGCGATGAGAACGGGCGCTCGGGCGCCGCGGCCGGCGCCGCGGCCGACGCGTACTCGGCGCCGGGGCCGCTCGACCAGGGCTGGAACGCCGTGGCCTGCGAGGCGATGGAGATCACGATCCCGTCGGGGGAGCGCTCCACCGTGTAGGAGGCGTCCTTCTCCAGGTCCACCACCACGCGCACCACGTCGGCGGTGTGCTGGCTGGTGCGCACCGCCTTCACCCCGCCGCGGTCGATCCCGTCGTAGCGGCGCGAGAGCGTGCTGGTGGCGCCCTGCAGGTCCACCACCACCCGGGGCGGCCCCGAGAGGGAGAAGTCGGTCCAGCGCACCTCGCCCCCGGTGATCTCCACCGTGAGCTCGGTGCGTCCCTCGCGCGCCTCGAGCTTGAGCCCCGAGACGCTCCCCGGCTCGGCGCGCGGGGCCGCGGCGGCGAGCGCGGGAAGGAGGAGCGCGATCGCGAGTTTGCGCAGCATCGTCGTTGTCCTGGGGTCTGGTTTACGGGCGCGGGCGCGAGGTGTAGTTGGGGCTGCGCGGGTTGATCCCGCGCGTGGGCGCCGGGGCCGGGGCGGGCGGCGGCGCCGCCTGGCCGGCCTGGCCGGCCCGGGCCGCCGCGGCGGCGGGGCCGCGCCGGAGCGGCTGGGGCCGCCGGGGCTGCTCCTGCGGCGCCGGGGCGATGGTGACGGGGATCTGGGGCGACTGCGCGGCCGCGGCGGCCGGCGGGCCGGCCTGCTGCTGCACCTCGGCGCGGCGCCCGGCGCGGCGGAGTTGGATCGTCTCCACCCGGCTGCTGCCGAAGTCGTCGACGCTCACGTCCACCCGCTGCGGGTAGATGCGCAGCACCGTCATGTTCCCCAGCCGCTGCCCCACGCGCAGCCGGTGCCGCCTGGCGCTGTCGCCCTCGGCGAAGATCGCCAGCGACGTGCGCGGGTTGGGCGAGTAGACGATGGAGGTCAGCCGCAGGTCCTCCACCCGGAAGCCCAGCTCGGCCGCGGTGAGCAGCGGCTGGAACGGGTCGGGGCGCCCGCCGCGCTGGTAGCGGAACACCTCGCGCTGGTACTCGACCGGCGCGGCGGCGGCGGCGGGGGCGGCCGCGGAGGCCGCGGTCGACTGCGCGCCCACCGGGGCGGGGGCGGCGGCGGCGCTCCGCTGGGCGGCCGCCGGGGCCGCGCCCAGGCAGAGGAGCGCGGCGGCGAGGAAGCTATTCCGCGGGGGCATCGTTCACCGGGGCGGTGGGGATCACGTAGGTCTCGATCGAGAAGCGGGCCTCCAGGCGGGGCGGACCGTCGCCCAGGGCGGCGGCGGCCGCCGGCAGGCCGGGCTGCGCCTGCTGCTGCGGCGCCAGCGACAGGTTCACCGGGGTCACGATGCGCGGCAGGCTGGCCACGCGGGTGAGGAACTCGCCGATGTCGTGGTAGCGGCCGAGCACCGCCAGGTCGTACGCCCGGCGCGTGTAGTACGGCTCCTCGGTGGCCCCGGTGGGCTGGATGAAGGTGAGCTCCACCCCCGTGCGCTGCGCCTCGGCCGAGATGGCGTCGAGCAGGTCGGGGAGCTCCTCGGCCGAGGGGATGAGCCCCTCCACCACCTCCAGCTGGCGCCGGTACAGCTCCAGCGCCTCCTCGGGGGTGGTGGCGCCCCGGGTGAGGGCGCGCGCCCGGACGTTGCTGTTCTGCACCGACGCGAGCCGGGTCTCCAGCTCGGCGACGTGCTGCGTGCGCGGGGTGTAGACGCGGTCGTAGAGGAGGAACGTCACCAGGGCCAGCGCCACGCCGGCGTAGATGAGGTTCTTGCGCGTCTTCGGGTCGAGCGGCGGAAGGGCCATGGCTACTGCACCGGGATCACGGGGACCTGTTCCAGGAGCGTGGAGTCGGGCCGTTCGAAGCGCGCCTCCAGCGTGAACTTCAGGAAGCTCCTCCCCTCCAGCGTGGTCTGCTCGCTGGTGACCAGGGCCACGCCCTGGATCATGGGGCTCGCCTCCAGGTTCTTCATGAAGCGGGTGAGCGACTGCGTGGTGGCCGCGCTCCCCTCGATGCTGAACCCGGGGCCCTCGGGCTCGGGCGGCGGCGCGGGGGCCGCGGCCGCGGCGGCCGAGTCCTTCTTCGCGGTGTCGCCGCCGGCCGGGGCCGCGGCGGGCGGCGGGGCCGGGGCGGGCGGGGCCTCCTCGACGGCGGCCACCTTGGTGAGCCAGGTGAAGGGCGGCACCGCGCGGCTCACCTCGTCCAGCAGGTGCGGCCACACGTAGCGGCGGCCGTCCACGGCGCGGATCACCGCGATCTTCTGCTCGATGGTGTCGCGCCGCGCCTGGATCGTCTGCATGAGCGCGATGGTGCGCGCCAGCCGCACCGAGTCGGCCCGCTCGCGCTCGAGGCGGGCCCCCAGCTCGGCGGCCTGGGCGCCCGTGCGCCAGAAGCCGAAGGCGAGGAGCCCCAGCACGAGCAGGCCGGCGAGCCCGAGCGCCACCACGCGCGGGTCGGCCCCCGCGCTCGGGAGCGAGGCGGAGCGGAGCGAGCGGCCGGCCGGGCGCCGCTGGGGTCCGCTGGGGAGGAGGTTGATCTCGATCAAGGTCCGGGACCTCGGTTCCAACGTTTCGGTCTAGGGAAGCGGCCCGTCAGGCCGCGCTGCGCAGCGCCAGCCCCACCGGGAGCATCAGCATCGGCGCCAGCTCGTCGAGCGGGAAGGCGGCCCCCACGGCGCCGCGCACCTTCAGGCGCTGCAGCGGGGTGGCCAGGTCGGTGCGGGCGCGGAGTCGCGCCGCCACCACGTCGGCCAGGCCCGGGATGCGGGCGCCGCCGCCGGAGAGGTACACGCGCTGCAGCCCGCCGCTGTGCTCGCCCATGGAGAGGAACGCCACGGCGCGCTCGATGCCGATGGCCAGCTCCTCGCACCCCTCGGCCAGCAGCTCGCGGAACTCCCCTGCCCGCGGCGAGCGACCCTGCAGCACCGCCTCGGCCTCGTCGGCGGCCAGCCCGTGCAGGCGGCGCAGCTCCTCGCGCAGCCGCCGCGAGCCGAAGGGGATGTCGCGGGTGAGGATCAGCGTGCCCTCCTGCAGCACGTTCACCGTCGAGACCTCGTGGCCCACGTTCACCAGGGCGGCCACGCCGGTCAGGGCCTCGGGGTAGTTGTAGGCGAAGGCGTTCTGCAGCGCGCAGGCGTCCACGTCCACCACCGCCGGGGCGAGCCCCGCGTCGCGCAGCAGCGACACCCGCTGGTCCACCAGCTCCCGCTTGGCGGCCACCAGCAGCACACTCATCTGCAGGCCGTCGTCGAGCGGGTCCAGGATGTGGAAGTCCAGCTGCACGCTCTCCATGTCGTAGGGGACGTGCTGCTCGGCCTCCCAGCGGATCACCTCGCGGGCGTCGGTCTCCTTCATCCGGTCCATCTGGATCTTCTTGACCATCACGTCGCGCCCGCCCACCGAGGCCACCAGGCGCTTCGGCTTGATCCCGGCCGTCTCCAGGAGCGAGCGGACGGTCTCCACCACGATCTGGGGGTCCATCACCTCGCCCTCGACGATGGCGTCGGCGATGAGCGGCGTGTGGGAGACGTGCACCAGCTCGGGCTCAGCGCCGGAGTGGTCGACCACGGCCACCTTGACGAAGCCGCTGCCGATGTCGAGACCCACCGTCGAGCGGTTCCTGCGAAGCAGCGAAGGCATACACGGATTCCTGTCGTCCCGGGGATGCGGAACGTGAAAAGGTCCGGGGACATGCGCCGCAAAACGGGCCGCGGCGGTCCTGGGTTGGGCGTGGGTGTGTGGGGGAGTCGTCGGGCAAGCTAGCGACTGGGAATGCGGGCGTCAAGAGTGCTCGCACATTCCCGCACTAGCGCACCAGCTCGAACCACGCAAACGTGCGCTGGTTAAGCACTTGCGGCATGTCTTGCAATCTGCCGCGGTTCAATGCGTTTTGCGCGTCGATGATCGAGCAGCGGTTAAAGCGGATCACCGCCGTGCCCTGCACCCGGTCCTCCACCGTGCTCGACTGGCCGAACGCCACCACCGCGCCCTCGATCTTGCCGGCGAACTGCGCCTGGCCGCCGCCGATCTTGAGGTCCTGCTCCACCAGGATGATGCCGCGGAAGGTGAAGTTGCCCTGGATGTCCAGGCTGCCGTTGGTGACCACGATGATCCCCTGCCCGTAGTCGCCGTTGATCTTGACGGTGGTGCCCTGCAGCCCCGTGGCGTCGATCGCCACCACCACGAAGCGCTGGCTGGACCCGGTGGGGCAGCTCACGTCCATGTCGGGGGGGCACCCCCAGTTGTACATGGTGTCGGCCGGCAGGGTGTTGCCGGAGTTCACCCGCCGGTTGTTGTCCCAGGTGGGCGCGGTGTAGCCGGGCCGGTTGAACTGCGGGCCGAACTTGATGCTGGCGTACTTGACCAGCGTGTCGAGCGGGATCCCGCCCAGCACCGAGTCCACCAGCGCCTCCTTGCGGAAGTTCGCCGTGTCGGCGGCGCCGGTGATGTTGGGCTGGCCGGAGATCTCGATCCTGGAGCCCGCGGTCACCTGCACGGCGTACGGCGCGGCGGAGGAGTCGCAGTTGAGGTCGTCGCGGCCGTCGCTGATGGTGGCGTTGCCCGCCACCCGCAGGTCGCCGCCCGAGGTGGCGCCGGCGTTGATGTTGAGCTTGATCTTCTGCAGCGTGCGCCGCGCGGTGACGAACGCGCCCACGCTCCTCCCCCGCGACTGCGGCGGCCGGGCGATCACTGAGAAGGTCTCGTCGGAGGTGGCCTGCGTCCTGGCCCCGTCCTCGACGCCCGAGATCACCTGGGCGAGCTGGGCCACGGTGAGCGTGTAGGTGCGCCCGTCGGGGGCGGCCACCGTGGCGCTCCCCTGCACCAGCTTGTTGATGGCGCCCGAGACGGCGCGGTCGGCCACGTACCGCTCCAGGGCGCCGCTGGCGTTGTACAGCCCGGCGGCGGCGTCGCGGTGGGCGCCGCTCACGGCGATCTCGGTGGAGGAGGTGAGCAGCGCCGTGGTCACCATCAGCGAGACGGCCACCAGCCCCAGCAGGGCCACCGGGAGCGCGATCCCCCGCGTGCCGATCGGCGTCGGGGTCGGGGCGCGGCGATGGCGCGGGGCGGCGTCGGGTTCGTTGCGGGTCATGGGCGGTTCCAGAGCAGGACGGTCAGGGAGTCGGCCTGTTGCTGCACGGCGCTGCCGCTCCGGGAGCGGCTGCGGGTGCGCACGGCGATGCTCACGCGCCCCACGCGGCCCAGGTCGGCCAGCGTGGTGAGGCGCGGGCCCAGCTGGCCGCCGGCGGCGCCGTCCCAGTAGCGCAGGCGCAGGCCCCCGCCCGAGGGGAGCGGGCCGGCGAGCGGCTGCTGCACGGTGCTGCCGCCCGACATGCCGTTGCTGCGGCGGATCCACCACTCGCCGTCGTCGTTCTGGGCCACGTCGTAGCGGACGTACTGGTACAGGTAGACCAGGTTGCCCCGCGGCGGCGTGGGGAGGCCGGTCCCGTCCAGGCGCAGCCCCTGCGAGCTGGGCGAGGGGATGGTGGTGGGGCGCAGCCCCTCGCACGCGTTGCCGGCCGCGGTCAGGTCGAAGGTGTTGATGGCGGTGACGGTGGCGCGCGCGGCGTTCACGGGGCTCGGCCCCCACTTGCGCGGGGCCGCGGCGGCGGTGTCGGCGATCACCCCCGAGGCGCTGTTGAGCGCGCGCATCTCGGCGGGGAAGTCGGGGAAGACGGCGCTCATCTGGGTGGCGCTGCCCCCGCAGTAGAGCCCCCAGGCACGCGGGAGCAGGAAGGTGACCGAGTTGCTGTCGGTCTCCACCAGCCCGCCGGGCTCGATGGAGCGCAGCTCGCTGGCCATCAGCTCCAGCGCGCCGCGGGTGTTCTGCTGCACCTCCTCGCGCGCGCTCTGCACGGTCACGAAGCGGCTCTGCCCGCGGATGAGCTGGAAGACCACGCCGGAGAGGATCAGCGCGATCAGGAGGGCCACCATCACCTCCACCAGGGTGAAGCCCGCCGTCCGGCGGGCGCGCTTAGCGAAGCACATTGGAGCGCAGCGTGACGCCGTCGGAGGGGCGGAGGGCGCCGCCCGAGGGCGGGGTGACGGTGACGGTGACGCTCCACAGGTCGAGCGCCGTGCTGGCGTTGTCGAGGTCGGTGCGGGCCACGTTGAGGGCCACGCCGGCGCCGTCGGACAGGGTGTAGCTGCTGGTCCCCACCGCGCCGCTGCCGGCCCGGATGCGGTTGAGCGTCTTCTCCAGGGTGTCCGAGGCCGCGGCGGCGTACTCGCTCTGGTTCTGGGCGCGGGCCACCATGCGCGCGGCGCCGATCCCCATGGCCTCCAGGGCCAGCAGCCCCACCGCCAGGATCACCAGGGCGATGAGCACCTCGATCAGGGTGAAGCCCGCGTCGGCCCGCGCGGTGCGCTCAGTACTCACGGTAGACCCTCCCGATCCCGGAAACCTTGAGCGTGGAAGTGCGGGCACCGCGGTAGGTGCCGGTGATCGTGCGCTCGCTGCTGGAGCCCAGCATCCCGCGGGTGTCGAAGGCCACCGAGGTGGGGGCGGGGCTCAGCACGACGCCGGGGTAGTCGCGGGTGAAGCGCACGCGCTTGACCGGGGTGGCCAGGCCTTCCTCGACCACGGTGTAGGTGGTGCCGCCGTCGGCCACCGTGAGCACCACCGGGCGGCCGGCGCGGATGGCCCGCACGCGGGCGAGCTGCAGGTCGGCGGCGACCTGGTTCATGGCGCCGGTGAGCGAGGAGGCGCGGATCATTCCCTGCACTCGGGGGGCGGCGATGGCCGTGGCGATGCCCATGATCACCACCACGATCATCATCTCGGCGACCGTGAAGCCACGTCGCCCCCGCAGGACGGATGCGTTGTTCGACATGCCGCCCGGCGAAGGCGACTTTCGTGCCCTGGACGAATGCGTTGCAGGACAACGACTTAGATTCTGCGACGGAAGTGCGTAGCAGTGACTTTCGTTCCGCACCGGAAAAGTTTGCAGGCGTTTTCGCCGGCCGACATGACGCGCGTAAGGCTCAGAAGCGGCGGTAGATGCGCCCCACCACGGAGACGGTGAGCGAGTCGCGCACCTCGCCCTGGACGGCGTGCAGGGTGCGGTTGGCGAAGGGGGAGAGGAGGCCGCGGGAGTTGAATGCCACGGTGTCGGAGGAGTTCATCTCCAGGCAGAGGGGGTGGGCGTCGGCGGCGTCGGCGCGCACGGTCTTCACCACGCCGCCCGCGGGGCCGTGCACGGCGACGGTCCAGCCGTGGCCGCTGAAGCGGGCGGCGCAGCGCGGGTCGGGGGTGAAGCGCAGCACGGCGCCGTGGCCGGAGCGCACGGCCAGCATGCGCGTGTAGTGGAGGTCGGCGGCCACGCGGTTGAGGGCGCCGCGCACCCGCTCGCGCCGCACGAAGCCGCGCAGCGAGGGCGCGGCGAGCCCGGCGGCGATGGCCAGCACCAGCAGCACCAGCAGCAGCTCGACCAGCGAGAACCCGCGTCGGTCTCCCATCCCGTCCTCTCCCCCGCCGCCCGCGCGGCACTCCGTACGTGGAACGCGAACGCCAGGTCACGAAACAGGCGTCCATAGCGTGCGGTCCAGAGTGTGCGTTTTGCGGGGCGGTGGAGCAAGAGGGTGAAATGACCGGGTGGGAGGCGGGGCAGAGGCCCGGGGGCAGAGGTGGGGGGAGAGGCGGCTGAAGCCGCGGCAACCACGGCAGAAAGCCTCGCCGGGCGGAGCCGGTGCAGGGCCGGGCTCCGTGCGCGCGAGGCTTCAACGGCGAACAGCAACGTCCAGCAATAACCCGCTCCTCGCCTGAACCGTCCTGATGCGACAGCTTACATGCGCGCGATCAGTGCTGGTGGGGCAGGCATCCGCTGCTCCGAACCTCCAGCGGTCCAGGGGCGGTGCTGGATCAGCACACTCCGACAGTTCGGCAATCGTCGCACGACTCACAACTGAGGTAGCAAGTATCGTCCATCGTGCACATCGCGTCCCACGAGCAATCCACCATATTCGTGGGGCCGCAGTTGTCGCACGTGTCGCCGGCCGTGCACCCCCAGGGGTCTGCCTGCATCGAGGCGTACCCGCAGTTCGGCAGGCACTGTGTCTGGTAATTCGTGCCGCAATCGGTCTCAGCCATCGTAACGCATCCGTCATTCCCGCACGCAGTCCATGCGTCTGTGTATCGCCCGTGCACGGTGCCGATCCCGGATGAAGCCCGGTCGGCGATCGTATCGAACGATTCGATCTTCAGGTCGTCGATGTCCAGCTTCAGTTTCTTCATGATCTGCTCTCTTGGGGAAGGGGGATGCTACCGGCATCTCGCGTGAGCCCGGCGCAAGACCACGAGCCAAGCTCCCACCGACCAACCCGCCCGGCACCATTCACATACGGTCCGCTCCACCTCCGGGTCGACACCGCGGGCATCGCCAAGCGTGCGAACTCGTTCGCCAACAAGGAAATCTGGCGGAGCTCCGATGGACCGCGCGCCACGCTTCCGCATTCTAAGGCGCAACAGGGTCGCAACACAAGCGCTGTGGTGTTTCAGTCCGCGGTGAAGCGATCACCGGCGGAGATTTATAGCAGTTACATGAGGGATGCGCGCCCGGAGGGCCGGGACCCGGGCGCGCCGGGGGTTTGGCGCGACCGGGGCCCGGCGCCGTTGGGCAGCGTGGTTTGCTGCCCTACGGCGCGCGCAGCCCGGCCCGGAGCGCAGCGGAGGGACATGCCCAAAACCGAAGTGCGTTGGTGCGTGAGTGCGGAAGTGCGCAACTGCTTCGGCCCCGACGCACTAACGCACTAACGCACTCTACTCCAGGCCGTAGTCCTGGATCTTGTAGGAGAGGGCGCGCACGGAGAGGTCGAGCAGCTCGGCGGCCTTCGTCCGGTTGCCGCCGGAGCGCTCCAGGGCGCGGGCGATCAGCGTGCGCTCGAGCGCGGGGAGGCGGCGCTTGACGGAGAGGTCGCCCTCGTCGTCGCGCACCTCGAACAGGTGCTTGCCCGTGCGCACGTGCGGGGGGAGGTGGTCTTCGCCGAGCTGGCCGCCGGAGAGGACCAGCGCCCGCTCGATCACGTTCTCCAGCTCGCGCACGTTGCCCGGCCACGAGTACGCGGCCAGCACCGGCACCAGCGCCCGCGGCAGCCCCGGCGCGTCGAGCTTGAGCCGGCCGGCGTGCTTCTTCAGGAAGTGCTCGGCCAGGAGCGGGATGTCTTCCGGGCGGGTGCGCAGCGGCGGGATGTGGATCTGCACCACGTTGATGCGATAGAAGAGGTCGTCACGGAAGCGGCCGGCCTTGACCTCCTCGACCAGGTCGCGCGCGGTGGCGGCCAGCACCCGCACGTCCACCGGCCGCTCGCCGCTGCCGCCCACGCGCCGGATGCTGCGCTCCTGCAGCGCGCGCAGGAGCTTGACCTGCAGCGGCATGGGGAGCTCGCCGATCTCGTCCAGGAAGAGCGTGCCGCCGTCGGCCTCCTCGAACACCCCCTCTCGCGCGCGGTCGGCCCCGGTGAAGGCGCCCTTCTCGTGGCCGAACAGCTCGCTCTCCAGCAGGTTCTCGGGGATGGCGCCGCAGTTGAGCGCCACGAACGCCTTCTCCCGTCTCGGGGATGCGCTGTGGATGGCGCGGGCGATGGCCTCCTTGCCGCTCCCGCTCTCGCCGGTGACCAGCACGGTGCTGGGGAACGGCGCCACGCGGGCGGCCAGGTCGAGCACCTCGCGCATGGCGGCCGAGGCGCCCACCACCCGCTCGAAGCCCTGCACCTCGCCCACTTCCTTCCGGAGCCGCGCCACCTCGCGCCGGAGCTGCTCGCGCTCCTCGGCCTTGCGCAGCGTGAGCAGCACCTCGTCGGCGTTGAACGGCTTGGAGATGTAGTCGTAGGCGCCGCGCCGCATGGCCTCGACGGCGGTGTCGAGGGTGCCGTAGGCGCTCATCATGATCACCAGCGCGCCGCCGCCGGCTTCCTGGTAGCGCTCCAGGAACTCCAGCCCGCCCATGCGGGGCATGCGGATGTCGCAGAGGACCAGGTCGGGCGGCTCGGCGGCCGCGGCGCGCAGCCCCGACTCGCCGTCCTCGGCCACGGCCACCTGGTACCCCTCGTCGCGCAGGATCAGGAGCAGGGTGTGGCGCAGCCCGGCTTCGTCGTCGATGACCAGGACCCGGCGGTCGCTCACGTGTCGTTAGCGTGCGTGGGGAGGATGAGGGTGAAGACGGCGCCGCCGCCCTCGGCGGAGGAGGCCTCGATGCGGCCGCAGAAGTCTGCCACCGTGCTGGCGACGATGGCAAGACCCAGCCCCGTCCCCTCGCCCGGCGCGCGGGTGGTGAAGAAGGGGTCGAAGACGGCGTCGATCTGGTCGGGGGGGATGCCGGGCCCGGTGTCGGCGACGACGACGCGGACCACCTCGGTCCCCGGCTCGATCGGGCTCTCGCGGGCCGAGGTGTAGCGCGGCCGGCGCAGGTGCGCGTAGCTGACCCCCGGCGGGTCGGAGGCGCGCCGGGTGGGGAACGGCCGGTCGGGCCGGTACGCTTCGGCGCGCGAGGAGACGGTGATCTTCCCCGGCCCGCCCATGGCGGCGCGCGAGTTGTCGAAGAGGTTGACGAAGATCTGGTCCAGGAGGTGGGAGTCGGCCAGCACGGGGGGGAGCGGGTCGGTCAGCAGCAGCTTCATCTCGATCCCCTCCAGCTTCCCCTGCTGGCGGAAGAGCTCGGCCACGCGGCGCACGGACTCGTTCACGTCCACGGGCTCGCGGTGGGCCGGGGCGGGGCGCGAGTAGTCGAGGAGGCGGCGCACGATGGCGTCGATGCGCCGGGCCTCGCGCTCGAGCCCCTCCATCAGCTCGGGGTCGGTGCCGCGCCGGCGCAGCACGGAGGCGTAGCCCAGCAGCGCCCCCAGGGGGTTGCCCACCTCGTGGGCCACGCCGGCGGCCAGGCGGCCGATGGAGGCCATCTTCTCGGCCTGCACCAGGTCGCGCTGGGTGGAGAGGAGGAGCCGGTTGGTGCGGTCGAGCGACTCGACGTTCTCGGCCAGGAGCCGCTGGTTGGTGAGGAGCTGGTCGGTCATGCGGTTGAGCGCCGAGGCCAGGGCGGCCATCTCGCGCGACTCGCCTTCGGCGGCGCGGCGGGCGTAGTCGCCGTCGGCGATGGCCTCGGCGGCGGTGACCACCTCGCCCAGGGGCCGCATCACCATGCGGTCGATCAGGTAGCGGCCGAGCAGGGCGAAGACGGCCACGTCCACCGCCATGAGCCCCAGCAGCACCCAGGCCGAGTCGGAGTGGGCGAGCCGGAGCACGGTGGCGGTGGTGAACGCCAGCAGGAGGGCGGCGACGGCCAGGAAGGAGAGGTTGAAGAGGAGCTCGCTACGCAAAGAGCCCCGGCGCCGGCCGGGGCTCTCGGTCGCGCCCGGGATCTCCCGGGCGTCGGACGCCCGCCGCCGGGGGTGCTCAGACTCCAACGGGCTCCTCCCGGCGCTCGGTGGTATCACGGGTGAGCGGCCTCTTGCGGGGGGCACGGAACGCCTGCTTCTCGATGTGGTGCCAGAGGCGGTCGACCACGCTCCCGGTGGGCCCGTCCCACCGGAGCCGACCCTCGGCCTGGACCTGTTCCATGGCCCTGCGCAGCGCGTGCTTGCTCACCGGCTTCCTCATGGTACCTCCGCTGGGTGAAATGGACCTCTCCCCCGCCGGACGGGGGACACCCACGTGACCGGGCCCCGCACTTCATAGAGTAATATAGGCGGGGGGCGTCGCGCGAGAGGTTCGGGAGGGGTACGGGAGGGAGTGGGTACGGGGTACGAGGTACGAGGTACGAAAGTACGAGAGTACGGAAGTACGGGGGTCGGCCGGACAGGAGGACGATTCCAGCGGAGAGGCTCATGGATCCCCACCGTGCAAGGTCTCGTCGTCAGGCTGACGCCGCTTCTCCTCGTACTTTCCCTCCGGCTCGCGGCGGCTCCTCCCGGGGATGTAGATCCGCCGCTTTTCGCGTGGTCCCGGGACATTCCCATATAGCACCTCGTAGATCGCGAAGGCGAGCGCGCAAAGGATGAAAATGAACCCGGGAGACGGGCTGGACAGGAGGACGATTCCAAGGGAGATGCTCACGGATCACCACGTTTGAAGGTTTGTCATCAGACTGATACCGCTTCATGAACGCAGGGGCCGACGGGATTCCGCGAGATCGCCGGCGGGACCAGCCGCCCCCACTCTCTCTCCGTACCCCATACCCCATACCTCGTACTTTCGTACTTCCCTACCCCTCCGCCGACCGCCCGCGCGGAACGCCCGGCTGGCCCTGGTTCAGGACCAGCAGCTTCTGCCAGACCTTCCCCGAGAGGCCGGTGCAGAGGGTCTCCACCTCGTCCACCGCGCCCAGCACCACCGGGTCGTCGAAGTTCTGGGCGTAGAGGGCGGCCAGCTTGCTGTCGAGCGCCAGCATCTCGGCGCAGTAGTCCAGGTAGCGCGACAGCTCGTAGCGCGTGAGCGTCCGCCGCGGCGAGGAGGGGGTGTCGTGCCCCTTCTGCACCAGCGTGTCGGGGTCCTTGGTGAGCTGGTGCATGTCGACGATGTGCGCCAGCGCCCGCAGCTCGCGCAGGAAGCCCAGCGCCCGCCGCCGCTTGATCCGCTGCTCCACCGTCACCAGGAAGAAGACGGCGGCGCCCATCAGCACCAGCTCGTTGAGCCCCGCCTCGACGCCCTGCAGGAACTCCGACCACCCCTGGTCGCCCCCGCGCGGCACCAGGATGGCCACCGCGGCGAAGACGGCGACCAGCAGCAGCACCAGCAGCCACCCGGCCACGCGCAGCCACACCACCGGCCGCTTCACCCACTCCACGCGCGCCACCGTGACGTTGGCGATGCGCAGCAGCTCCCCGGCCACGCGCCCCAGCCCGCTCCCCGGGAAGCGCTCCTCGATGCGGCCGCGCAGCGCGTGCACGGTCTCGATGATCCGCTCCGGGTCCAGGCGGGGGTCGGGGCCGGCCGGCGGCTGGAGCGCGCCGGACGCTCTCGCGCGGAGCAGCATGCGTCTCGGTTCAGGAGGGAGAGGGAGGACGTCGGACGACGGGTGCGGCCGGACAACATTACGCCGCCGGGCGCGGGGACGCAAAGGCGGACCCCGGAGACGGTCGAGACGCACGTCGGCCTCCCGCGGGCTCCGGCCGCCCGTCCGCCCCGCGGGCTCCTGCGGCGAGCGGCCTGTCCGGGGAGGAGCACGGATTTCGCTGCCGGGCCGCGTCCCCGGTCCTCACGACGGAGGCGGATGATGGACCGTGACGTCCAATCTCCCGAAGGCCTACCGCCGCTCGCGCTTAATTTTCTAAAGATACAGAGTCGTGGCTGTTGACAAACTTACCTTGCACGGCTACTCTGCCTGCCGATCCCCCGGCGATCCCGAACCCCCCACACGAGAGAGCCATGACCGCTGCAGGGGCCGTCTCCGTGCAGGCCGGCATCCTCGCGCTGGCCGCCCCCGCCGAGCTCAGCGGGGCGGACACCGCGTGGCTGCTGGTCTCCACCGCGCTGGTGCTGCTGATGACACCCGCGCTGGGCTTCTTCTACGGCGGCCTGGTGCGCTCCAAGAACGCCCTCAACACGCTGATGATGAGCTTCGCCTCGCTGGGGGTGGTGGGCGTGCTGTGGGCGCTGCTCGGGTTCTCGCTGGCGTTCGCGCCGGGGGGAGCGCTGGTGGGCGGGCTGGACCACGCCTTCCTGCGCGGCGTGGGGCTGGAGGGCGGAAGCTGGGGCGCCACCCCGCACCTGCTGTTCATGGCGTACCAGGGCACCTTCGCCATCATCACCGCGGCGCTCATCTCCGGCGCGGTGGTCGAGCGGATGCGCTTCCCGGCGTACCTGCTCTTCATCGCACTCTGGAGCCTGCTGGTGTACGCCCCCGTGGCGCACTGGGTGTGGGGGAAGGGGTGGCTGGGCGACCTGGGCGCGCTGGACTTCGCGGGGGGGACGGTGGTGCACGTGAACGCCGGCGCCGCGGCCGTGGTGGCGGCGCTGGTGGTGGGCAACCGCAAGGACTACGGGCGCCTGGCGCTCCTCCCCCACGACGCCACCTACGTGCTGCTGGGCGCGGGGCTCCTCTGGTTCGGCTGGTTCGGCTTCAATGCCGGCAGCGCGCTGGCGGCCAGCGCCACCGCGGCGCTCGCCTTCGTCAACACGCTGCTGGCGCCGGCGGCCACGCTGGTCGTGTGGATGCTGCTGGACTCGCTGCGGCTCGGGAAGGCCACCGCCGTGGGCGCGGCCACGGGGATCGTGGTGGGGCTGGTGGCGGTCACCCCCGCGGCCGGGTTCGTGGGGCCGATGGGCGCGCTGGCGCTGGGGACGGTGGCCGCCTTCCCCAGCTACTTCGCCCTCCTGCACCGCTCGCGCACCCGGCTCGACGACTCGCTCGACGTCTTCGCCGCGCACGGCACGGGGGGCATCGTGGGCGCGCTGCTCACCGGCGTCTTCGCGCGCGCCGCGTGGGGCGGCACCGACGGGCTCCTCGCCGGCAACGCGGCGCTCCTGGGCAAGCAGGCCCTGGCCGTGCTGGCGGCGGGCGGCTACAGCGCGGCGGCCACCTTCGCCATCCTGAAGCTGGTGGCGCTGCTCACGCCGCTGCGGCGCACCACGCGCGAGGAGGGGATCGGGCTGGACGTGGTGCAGCACGGCGAGGAGGCGTACGCCCGCGGCGAGGGCGCGGTGCTGGTGCCGCCCGACGCCGTGCTCCCCCTGCGCCTGGAGGCGGCGGCGCCGCTGCCGATCACCCTGGAGCCCGCACCGGAGGGAGCATGAAGCTGATCGTCGCCATCATCCGCCCCGAGAAGCTGGGCGAGACCCTGGAGGCGCTGTACCGCGCCGAGGTGCGCGGGCTCACCGTCTCCGCCGTGCGGGGCCACGGCGGCGAGATGGAGCGCGTGGAGACCTACCGCGGGATGACGGTGAAGATGGAGCTGCAGGACAAGGTGCGCCTGGAGATCGGCGTCTCGGAGCCGTTCGTGGAGCCCACCGTCCGCGCCATCCTGGCCAGCGCCCGCACCGGCGAGGTGGGCGACGGCAAGATCTTCGTCCTCCCCGTCGAGAAGGTCTACCGCATCCGCACCGGCGAGGAGGACGTCGCCGCCGTCACCCCCCAGCCGGTGGAGCTGGACGAGCTGCTGGGGTAGGCGGTCGGCGGTGGAAAGGACCGCGCGGCGCGACGCCGCCGACACCTGAACGATCATCTGCAGGTGAGGTGATCCTCCAGGAATAGGCTCACACAAGTGAACGGGGTCAGCGGAGAACACCAGGGGTTCTCTGCTGACTTCGTTTCTTTCCGTCTGATACCGGATTTCAGGGACCAAGGTGCAATCCGGTTCTCTCACGAACCACGTCATTCCGAGCGGCGCCGCGCGACCGATCCGGCTTTCACGCCTGAGCTGGGCGGCGCCCGAGGAATCTACTCACCCCGCCCGGATGCCGGCTCCGCGCATCGATTGGGCCTCTTGCCGGCCGCGGGTAGATTCCTCGGGAGCCCGGCCGACTTCCGGTGGCGAGCGCGAGCTCGGCGCATCGGGCTCCACTCGGAATGACAGCTTCCCGGTGCACAGCGAATCCGGAAACGGGACGCGACGTCGGCACGGAGAGCTCGACCCGTTCGAAGCCCGGCAAGACGACGTGGACCCTTCGTACGCACGCGGGGAAGCCGGGCGGTCCTCTGCTGCTTCTTTTCGCGTGGCAGTGGATCACCCGCGCTCTTCAGGCCGGCTTTCCAGGCGGGTGAAGGTGAACAGCTCGTTGCCGACCAGGACCAGGCTGCGCCCCCCGTCGTCGAGCCGGTAGAGCCGGTAGTTCGGCGGCTCTTCCACCATCAGGAGGCGACCTTTCAGGCAGGCCTTCTCGTCGCTCACGCGGCCCGGGGCGTCGGCGGGAGCGCTGAGCACGGTGGTCCGGAACCGGAAGCCGTCGTCGCCCGCGCGGGCGACGTCCACCCGGATCCGGTCCTTCGGCGCGTCGAGCTGCCAGCTGCCGACGAACATCTCGCGCTCCTGGGTGCCGAGCGGACGGCGCCGCACCTCTTCGGCCGACAGGGCGTCGAGGATCCGCCGGTCCTCGGCGCGGGCCTCGTCGACGCCGGCGAAGCGGCGATAGTCCGCCGGCACCGAGAAGGTCTCCGGCGGCGGGGCGTCGGACGACAGCTCGACCACCGTCTCCCGCCTGACCGCGTCGAGGGTGTCGGAGTACGGGATCTCCTCGGTCTGCAGGACGAGCCCCGGCACCCCCTCCAGGCGAAGGACCGCGCCGGTGGGGTCGTTCACCGCGACCTCGTCGGTGTACCAGACGTACAGGTGGCGCCCGCCCTGGTACTCCGCCTTGCGGCAGCGCAGCCCGGCGATGGTCGCCGTCTCGCCGGTGGGCGCGAGGTGCGGCGGCGGCCCGTTCGCGGGAAGCCCGATCGGATGCTCCACGCAGAAGCCGAAGTGGGGGAAATCCTTGCAGTAGGTGAGCGTGTCGCTCCCCGCCACCCGCAGCTCGAAGCTGCGGCTCCGCACCCCGTAGTCGGCGTTGATCTCCTCGCTGCGCGCGCGGCGGCCGTCGAAATGGACCACCCGCGACCCTGGGGCGTTCCGGCGCCGGATCTCGGCGCGCAGCTCGTCCGAGAAGAGGTCGGCGCCCCCGCCACGGTAAGCCGGGTTGGCGACGAACTCGATCCGGTAGCGGATCGTGCCCGCGGTGAGCTGGCGTGGAGCCGGTCCGGCGACGGGCGGAGCGGTCATCGGACGCGGTCCATCCGGATCGCGACCAGGCGCGGCCGCTCCGGCTGCAGGTTCTGGTCGATCCACTCCTGGTTGAGGACCATCCCGTCGAAGTCCTTCCAGATGCGCTCGTCCTTCTCGCACGAGTAGCCGCGGCAGACCTGCGGCCGGTCGTGGTAGACGCCGCAGCCGCAGTCCGCGCCGAGGTGGACGCACCGGCCGGTGGCGTCCTTGCGGGCGAAGTACGGCTTGCCCAGCTCCCACCTGATCTTGCCGCCCTCGATCTCCGGCGCCGAGAGCGGAAAGCTCAGCCGGCAGCAGACGGCCCGGCAGACGTGCATCCGCGCCGCGCAGTCGACCGTGGCCGCGGCGGCGGGCGGATCGGGGTCCACGCGCAGCAGCACTCCCCCCGACAGCGTCTCGCCCGTCTCCTTCAGCTCCTCGGCGGCGCGCGCCGCGCGCGCGCGCAGCTCCTCCTCGGTGACCTGTCCGCCGTCGAGGAGCGCGTCGGCGAGCCCGTAGAGGAACGCCTCGACGCGGTTGATGCGCTCCGCGTGCAGGCTGAGCGCGCTGTGGGTGAACAGCCCGCCCGCCTCGACCTGGCTCTCGAGGTTCGTTGCGTCGCTCATGGGATCGGTAGCTTGATGACCCGGTTGCCGCCGCCGGCGTCCCGGAGGTCGGTGGTCTTGATGTTTCCGCTCTGGCCCGCCTGCGGGCCGGTGTTGATGGTGACTTCGCTGTATACCTCGTTGTTGTGGATCGTGGCGCCCGTCACCTGCACCTCGGTGCCCCTGGCCACGGTGAAGGCGACGGAGTAGGCCGCGTCGTAGACGTCGGTGGGATCCGCTCTCGTCTTGATCGTGCCGGCGGTGCGGGTGGTGTTCCACTGCCTCGCCGCGGCGCGGAACTTCCGGCTCGGTTTCCCCTTCGATACCAGGGTCAGCGGCAGCTTGCTGTACGTGCCCGTGCCGTCGACGCTCCACCCCCAGGAGACCGAGCCCATGTACGTGCCGCTCTGCGCTCCCTCCACCGCCAGCGCGGCCGTCTCGAACGTCTGTCCCGAGTCGTTGCCGCGGCCGGGCCGCTGCGCCGTGTCCTTCAGGATCGCCGTCTGGTGCTGCAGCGTACCCGAAGCATCCGTGTAGTTCCACCCGTGCTGCCCCCAGCCGGCCACCGTGGGCGTGTCGCGCAGCTTGTCCTTCGCGCCCGGGACGCCCGCCGCGTAGAGCGGATTGCCGTACGCTCCCGAGGTGCTTCGATCGATGTACCAGCCCTTCCCGGCCCCGCTCGGAGCCATGCGCTTGGTGATCGTCGGATGGATGGCGGCGTCCACGCCTCCGAGCTTCGAGCTGAGGGCCTGGGTGAGGCCGATCTTCTTGGCGTCCACCTTGGTGCGGTCCGGGTCGAACGTCAGCTCGATGTCGACCCCGTACTCGCTCCCGGCGGGGCCGACGGCGTCGTACTTCGTGGTGTCGAACTCCCCGAAGTCGGTCGCGATCGGCGCGCGCTGCACCACCCGCCGCTGCACTGCGAGCGCCCGCGACCCCGCCGGCGCCATCCGGTCCAGCAGCCCCTCGGCCGAGCGGCCGCCGGCCACCAGGTCGGCCACCGCGTCGGCGTGCCGCTCGTAAGGGTCGCCCGCCCGGCCCACGCCCCCCGCCAGCTGCACCCCGGCGCGCTGCTGCACCACGTGCGCCGCCTCGTGCGCCGCCGTGCGCAGGTCCGGCGCGCCGGCGAAGGCCACCTGGTCGCCGGTCGCGTAGGCGCGCGCGCCGATGGCCCGCGCGGCGGCCGCCGCGCGCGAGCCCTGGTGCGCGCGGACGTGGCCGACGTCATGGCGCCCGAACGAGCGCTGGATTGCGGCGAGATAAGGGAGCGGCCCCCCGCCGCCCGCGATGCCCTGCTCCGCCGCCTCGCGCACCGCCGGGCCGTCGTCGTGGACTGCGGCCCGGCCGGGCCCGGCGGGAGGCGCCGCGGCCCCGGCCAGCCCCCAGGCGAGCCGTTCGAGGTAGCGCGCCCCGGGGGTGCGCTGCCCGGCCAGGGCGTGATCCGCGTGGAGAGGAGGCCCCGCGGATGGAGCGGAAGAGCGGGCGGGACTCGACGAGTCGCGCGGTCCGGGCTGATTCTGCTTCTGCGTGAAGACGCGCATCCTCCCCTCTCCCCCTGTTCAGGTGCGGCTTCCCCTTCGACCCGACGCTCGAGACTCTCGCCGGCCGCTCACGGGATGGGGAGCTTGATGACGGGCGTTCCCCCCGTCTCCTTCATGTCGTTGACCTTGATCCGCCCGGTGCTCCCTGTCTTGGACCCGCTCTTGATCGTGACCTCGTCGTAGGTGACGTCCTTGTGAATCCAGAACCCCGAGGTCACCTGGACCTCGGTGTCCTTGGCGACGGTGAAGGCGACCGAGAAGCTGGCGTCGTAGACGTTGGTGGGGTCGGCCGTCGTCTTGACCGTGCCCCCGACGGAGGTCGTGTTCCACTGCTTGGCCGCCGCGATGAACCCGGCACTGGGATCTCCCTTCGACTTGAGGGTCAGCGGCTGCTTGGTGTACTTGCCCGCGCCGTCGACGCTCCAGCCCCACGACACCGAGCCCATGTAGGTGCCGCTCTGGGTCCCTTCCACCGCCAGCGCCGCGGTCTCGAAGGTCTGCCCCGCGTCGTTGCCGCGGCCGGGCAGCGTCGGTTTGTCGATGAGCTTGGCGATCTCGTGCTGGAGCTTGCCCGCGGTATCCTTGTAGTTCCACCCATGCTGTCCCCAGCCGGGCACCGTCGGTGTGTCGCCCAGCTTGTCCTTCGCGCCCGGGACGCCTGTCGCGTAGAGCGGGTTGCCGTACTTTCCGAGGGCTATGCGGTCGATCCGCGAACCTTCGCCGGCGCCGCTCGCAACCTGCCTGTTGTGGTGGACGGGGAAGCCGGCCGTGGCCTTCCCGGCAAGCTGGCTGCGAACGCTCTGGGTGAGGCCGATCTTCTTGGCGTCCACCTTGGTGCGGTCCGGGTCGAACGTCAGCACGATGTCGACCCCGTACTCGCTGCCGGCGGGGCCGACGGCGTCGTACTTGGTCGTGTCGAACTCCCCGAAGTCGGTCGGGATCGGCGCGCGCTGCACCACCCGCCGCTGCACCGCGAGCGCCCGCGACCCCGCCGGCGCCATCCGGTCCAGCAGCCCCTCGGCCGAGCGGCCGCCGGCCACCAGGTCGGCCACCGCGTCGGCGTGCCGCTCGTAGGGGTCGCCCGCCCGGCCGACACCCTCCGCCGGCTGCACCCCGGCGCGCTGCTGCACCACGTGCGCCGCCTCGTGCGCCGCCGTGCGCAGGTCCGGCGCGCCCGCGAAGGCCACGTGGTCGCCGGTCGCGTAGGCGCGCGCGCCGATGGCCCGCGCGGCGGCCGCCGCGCGCGAGCCCTGGTGCGCGCGGACGTGGCCCACCTCGTGGCGCCCGAACGAGCGCTGGATCGCGGCGAGGTGAGGAAGCGGCCCCCCGCCGCCCGCGATGCCGTGCTCCGCCGCCTCGCGCACCGCCGGGCCGTCGTCGTGGACCGGGGCCCGGCCGGGCCCGGCGGGGGGCGCGGCGGCCCCGGCCAACCCCCAGGCGAGCCGTTCGAGGTAGCGCGGAGACGTTCGCCCTCCCGTTTGGTCCCCAGAGGTGCGCTGGAAGGCCGGGAGATGATCCGCGTGGAGAGGAGGCTCCGCGGATGGGGCGGAAGAGCGCGCGGGACTCGACGAGTCGCGCCGGCGGGGCTGATTCTGCTTCTGCGCGAAGGCTCGCATGGGATCCCCCGGACAGTGCTGCCGAGCTCGACTGCGACAAACGATCGACGACTGCACCTCGAGCTTCCGGCGCGCCCCCAATCGCCCCGATCCATCCTACTCGGTGCCGGTCGGCGAGTCAACCTTGCACGATCGGGCGGGACTGCCGGCACAACCCCGGCTGCGCCTTGTGTTTACCGGGGCCGGCACGGGGCTCGCCCGGGGCGGATCCACGGCTGCGAAGTCCCCTGAACTGCCTCGCGTGCGAGGCAGGGGCTTCGCCTTCATGGCATCCGCGCTCAGAACTGCGGGATGGAGAGCTGGACGCTGAACTTGGGGTCCAGCGGGTGCTCGGCGGGGTCCACCAGCACGCGGACGCTGAAGAACGAGAACGCCAGCCCCACCCCCGCGTTCTGGATCCAGCGCGGCACGTCACCGCCCACCCAGGCGGCGCCGGTGGCGTAGAGCACCTCGAGCGCGGGCACGCCCAGGTACGGCAGCTCGACCTGGTGGAAGGGGACGGCGTAGAGCGATTCGATGAACGCCAGGTGGTCGCCGCGGAAGTGGCCCACGTCGAGCGTGGGGAGCGTCCCCCCGCCGCCCAGGATGCCGTAGCGCTGCGGCGGCGCGCTGTCGGCGGCGAAGGGCACCATCCCGCGGAAGTACAGCGCCACCCGGTGCGTGCGGAACGCCGTGGTCTGGTAGCGCCCCTCGATGACCACCTGCGCGAACTCGGCGTCGGAGGGGCCGGGGACGGCGTACTCCAGCTGCACGTCGCCGCGGAAGCCCGAGATGCGCCCCTGCCAGCGCAGCTCCGCCCCGGCGACCGCCGACACGATCGTCCCCTCCAGCACCGGCGGGTTGGGCCGGTCCTTCTGCTCGCTCTCGGTGAGGCTCCACACGTCGTGCGCCGCGAGCGAGCGGGCCCGCTCCCACTGCACCCCCACGCGCGGCCCCAGCCAGCTCTCCCCCGCGATCAGCGGCTTGCCCACGGGGCGCGTGAGGAAGAGGCTGGCGCGGTCGGCGTCGTAGTAGTCGCGGTAGTCCTTCCCCGTGGTGGCGACGGAGATGGAGTTCGACAGGTCGCCGCGCAGCCACAGGTCGTTGGTGCGCGTGGCGCGCGAGCCCTCGGCCACCAGGTGCAGGTTCTCGGTCCCCAGCGGCAGGTCCACCCGCAGGCCGCCGCCCACCGGGTCGGGGTTCTCGCGCCGGTACGACACCCACGCGTCCACCCGCGGGCCGCTGTCGTTCCGGGTGGGGAGCACCCGCGCGCCGAGTGAGACCGTGACCCCGTTCACGCGGTCGTAGCTCGGCAGCGGCCGGGGGAAGAAGGTGAGCAGCCTCCGGGGCGGCGGCGGGGTGATCTGCACGTCCAGCGCGCCCGGCGTGTCGACCACGCCCGAGTCGCGCTCGACGGCCACCCGCGTCTGCGGCCGCGTGTAGAGCACCTCGCCGGTGGTGGCCAGCGCCGAGGTGTAGACCTCGCCGCCCACCACGGCGATGTCGCCGCCGATGCGGGCGCGCGGGCGGATGAACAGCTCTCCGCCGAGCACCGCCACCGCGCCCTCGACCGCGCCCTCCAGCCGCACCTCGGCGTCGTAGATCACCAGGTCGCCGGGGGCGCGGAAGGTGGCGGGGAGCACGGTGTCGCGGTCGATGCGGAGATAGTTGCCGCGGGCCAGGACCTGGCGCACCAGCTCGGCCGCGGGCGAGTGGTCGTCGCCCGAGACGCGCACGTCCTGCGCGGCGAGCGGCGCCGCGGCCGCCGCCGCCAGGAGGAGGAGCGCGGGGAGCCAGCGCCGGCGAAGCGTCATCGGAGCTCCAGGAAGTTGCGGAGGATGTCCCTGCCCGCCTCGCTGGCGATCGACTCGGGGTGGAACTGCACGCCCCACACGGGGTGCTCGCGGTGCCGCACGGCCTGGATCTCGTCCTCCCACCCGGGCTCGTCGGTGCGCGCGACCACCTCCAGCTCCGGGGGGAGGGTGGAGGGCTCGATCACCAGCGAGTGGTAGCGCGCCACCGTGAGCGGCGACGGCACCCCGGCGAAGATCCCCTCGCCCGTGTGGCGGATCGGCGACGTCTTGCCGTGCATCACCCGGCGGGCGCGCACCACCTCGGCGCCGTACGCCGCGCCGATCGACTGGTGGCCCAGGCACACGCCCAGGATCGGCGTGGTGGGCCCCAGCCGGCGGACGACGTCGACCGAGACCCCCGCCTCGCCCGGCGTGCACGGCCCCGGCGAGATCACGATCTTCTCCGGCGCCATCCGCTCGATCTCGTCCACGCCGAGCTCGTCGTTCCGCCGCACCTCCATCCCCGCCCCGAGCTCCCCCAGGTACTGGACGAGGTTGAACGTGAACGAATCGTAGTTATCGATAACCAGGATCATGACTTACCTGTTGTCACCCTATACTGTGTCGGCCGCCGCCTCCGGTTCGTCCGAGGCGGTCCGCGGAAGCGGCGGCACGAGCCGGTCCAGTTTGTCCGCGAGCCCGGGAAGGTCGTCGCGGAGCGCGCCCCAGAGCAGGTCCACGTCGATATTCGGCCGGGAGATCCACTCTTCCCTCGGGGCGAGCCGCTCCCACGGGACCTCGGGATGAGCGGCGCGGAAGGATGGAGACACCTTGCCCGCGAACCGTCCCAGCTTCACGAGCACGTAGCACAGCGCGTCCTGAAGCACCTCGTCCGCCTCCAGCTGCTCCCGGGTCGCTTCCCCCGCGAGCTTCCAGGCGTCCCGCGCGTGGGCCCGCATCTCGTACAGGTACGCCGGGTCGCGGTCCTCCGGACGCAGCGGCGACCGGTCTCCACTCAGGACGTGGTGGCGGATGAACGGATTCTGGAGGAGCTCTCTCTGGACGAGGTCCACCTTGCGGCCCAATAGCCCGAGATCTCCTCCTCCATCTCCACCCGGTCGAACAGCGAGTGCTTCGCGTCGGGCTCGAAGGTCACCAGCACGTCGACGTCGCTGTCCGGGCGGAAGTCCTCCCGCAGCACCGAGCCGAACGGCGTGAACTCGCGGATCTTCCACTTCCGGCAGAATTCCTCGATGCGGTCACGCGGAAGCTCGATCTTCATCCGTGGCAGTCGTTCGGGTTCCACGGAGGGCGGGGGAGTCGCCGCGGAGAATTTGCGCTGATGTACCGTGTTTGCGGAAGGCCTTCGCTCGCTCGCTCGCGCACTCACGCACTTCAGTTCACTTCGCCCGCGGGTGGAAGCTCCGGTGCTCCTGGGCCAGGAAGGTGCGGTCGACGTGGGTGTAGATCTGCGTGGTGGAGATGTCGGCGTGGCCCAGCATCTCCTGCACCGCCGCCAGGTCGGCGCCGCCCTCCAGCAGGTGCGTGGCGAAGGAGTGCCGGAGCGTGTGCGGCGTCACCTTCTTCTCGATCCCCGCCGCCTCCACGTGCTGCCGCAGGATCTTCCACACCCCCATGCGCGTGAGCGGCCCCCCGCGCGCGTTCAGGAACACCCGCCCGTCGCCCTTCCCGCGGTCCAGCGCGGGGCGCGTCTCGCGCAGGTAGATCGAGAGCGCGCCCACCGCCCGCCGGCCCAGCGGCACCAGCCGCTCCTTCGCCCCCTTGCCGAAGACGCTGACGAACTCCTCGTCCAGGTGCAGGTGGCGGACCTTGAGCCCGATCAGCTCCGAGACGCGCACCCCGCTCCCGTAGGCGAACTCCAGCATGGCCCTGTCGCGCCAGGCCAGCGGGTGCAGCAGGTCGGGCGCGTCCATCAGCGCCTCGATCTCGGGCACCGTGAGCACGTCGGGGAGCCGCTTCCACGCCCTGGGCGTGTCGAGCCGCCCGCTGGGGTCGGCCGCCACCTCGCCTTCGCCCAGCAGGAAGCGGAAGTAGGTGCGCACCGCCGACAGGTTGCGGGCGATGGACACCGGCGCCAGCCCCAGCTCCTTGAGCGTGAACAGGTAGCCGCGCAGGTCGGCCGTGGTCAGCTCGCCTGGCGCGGCGCGGCCCAGGTCGCGCGCGTACTTCGCCAGCCGCACCACGTCGTTGCGGTAGGCGGCCAGCGTGTTGGCCGAGAGGCCGAGCTCGAAGCGCAGGTGGTCCAGGAACGGCTCCACCAGGAAGCGGCGCGCCGTCCGGTCCTCGTCCTGGGGCTGGGGGTCGGGCCGGGTCACGTCCGGTCGGGGGGAGGGTCGCCGCTGGCGTGGTCCGGGTCCGGGTGCTCCTCGTGCCGCGTCTTCCACCACCACCAGGCCACGGCCGCCATCAGCGCGCCGGCCGCGACCGCCAGCCAGCGGCCCGACGCGTCCACCGTGTCGCGGATCGCCTCCCAGTTGGCGCCGGCCGTGGCGCCCAGGTACACCAGCATCGCGTACCAGAGCCCCGACGCCAGCAGGATCGGGACGGCGGTGCGCACGGGGCCGATCCCGCTGGTCCCGGCGAACACCGGCACCACCGCGCGGAAGCCGGGGAGGTAGCGGCTGGCGAAGATCACCTTGAGCCCGTGCCTCTGGTAGAACGCCGACAGCCGCGCCATCTGCCCGGGGCGCAGGATCAGCCGCCCCAGCCGGCCCTGGAAGAAGCCGAGCCCGTAGCGCCGGCCGATCCAGTAGGTGAACATGGCGCTGGCCGAGTTGGCGAGCCACACGATCAGGAAGGCCGTCAGCGGGTGGCCCACCCCCTGCCCCGTCAGGAAGCCGCCGAAGAGGGCGATCACGTCGGCCGGCACGGGCGGGAAGATGTTCTCCAGCGCCGCGAAGACGCCGACCACCAGGTAGACGAGCGCGGGCGGGAGCCCCTGCATCCACTGCAGCAGCGAGTCGATCAGCCCTCCCACCCGTCCTCCTCGTATCCGGTGAACCAAAGCCGTCCTGGACGGCAACTGCGAACTGCGGTTTTGGGCGTGTCCCTCCGCTGCGCTCCGGGCCGGGCTGCGCGCGCCGGGCGCGCATCCCTCACGCGGGGCTTCGTCGCGGCGACCGGTGTCGTGGGGGCGAGCCTGCGAGTCCGTGCAGAGGTGGTCCGTGCACAGGTCCCCGCCTCCTGCGCGGGGGCCGGCCTCCGCCGGTCGAGGCAGGCCTCGCCCCTGCGAAACCACCCGTTCCGCACCCGTAAAGTCCACCCTCTCCCGAAGTTGGGAGAGGGTTGCCGCTCTAAGGCGGCGGGTGAGGGCCCCGCCGTCGTGCGACTGCCCGCCTTCAGGGGTGGATCCCTCCCCTCACGCCCCCGTGTCGCGCCGGTGGCGCGCGTGGACCGCGTCGATCCCCTCCAGGGAGTCGATCAGCGCCACGGCGAAGCAGGCCAGCCCCTCGCCGCGCCCGATCCAGCCGAGCCCCTCGTTCGACTTCCCCTTGATGGAGATGTGCCCCGGCGAGATCCCCAGCACCTGCGAGAGGCGCTCCTGCATGGCGGCCACGTGCGGACCCACCTTCGGCGCCTCGGTGACCACCGTCACGTCCACGTTGACCACCTGGTAGTTGCGGCCCTCCAGCAGCCGCACGACACGCGCCAGGAGCTGCATCGAATCGGCGTCCCTCCACTGCTCGTCGGTGGGCGGAAAGTGCCGGCCGATGTCGCCCAGCCCCGCCGCGCCCAGCAGCGCGTCGGTGACGGCGTGGGCCACGGCGTCGGCGTCGGAGTGCCCCTCCAGCCCCCGCTCCGCCGGGATCTCCACGCCGCCCAGCACGAGCCTGCGCCCCGCGGCGAAGCGGTGGGAATCGTACCCGTGGCCGATGCGCATCTGGTGTGGGCGGTGGGAGTCGCGGGTGGAGCGGCCGGGGCCGGCGAAGGAATCCGCGCGAAGTCCGCCTTCATGCAGACCCGCACGGCCGATCTCACGGATCGATGCCGCTCGCCGGAAATCGCACGACAGAATAGCGGCGGCGCGGCGGGGGCAGCAACGGCGCCGGGACGGAGGCGGCAACGCTCGTGAAACAAATGTGTCCCAGAGGTGGGGGGACACCTTGCGCCACTTCGCCGGAACGTCTATTTTTCCCAGCATCTTAGGGCGTTGCCCCGACGTCTCCGGCACCAGGCCTTCCGGTGCCGCGCGCGTCCGGGCCCGCGCGGCTTCGCCGCCAGCCCGGCTTTCTCCGGCATCACCCCGTTCGGCAGGCCACACCGCGGTCCACACCACCTGAAAGCTCGTTCCGGCACCCGGCCCCACCTCGTGCTCTCCGGCAGCCCACGGCTGCCTTTCCATCTTTCCCTGCGGGGCGCCCGCCGCCCCAGGAGGAATCCCTCTCCCATGCGCAGAGCCGTCCTTTACGCCGCCGCCGTACTCGCCCTGTGGGGGTGCTCGGGAGACGGTCCCGGCGACGCCCCCACTCCGACCACGGTGAACGTCACGCCGCCCTCGTTCACGCTGGACGCCATTGGCGCCACCCGGGTGGTGAAGGCCGCGGTGCTCGACCAGAAGGGGCGTCCTATGACGAACGCCAGCCTCAGCTGGTCGTCGGGCTCCGCCGCCGCCACCGTGACCTCGCTCGGCGGCGACAGCGCCCTGGTGACCGCCGCGGCCGGCGGCGACGCGCAGGTCACCGCCCGGGCGGGCTCGGCCGAGGGCAGCACCACGGTGCAGGTGTCGCAGACGGTGGCCGGCATCCAGGTCGTGGCCGGCAACGGGCAGACCGCGACGGTGGGCACCCCGGTGGCGATCCAGCCCCGCGTGCGGGTGTTCGACCGCCTGGGCGGCGCGGTGGCGGGGCGGCAGGTGACCTTCACGGTGTTCTCGGGCGGCGGCTCGGTGTCGCCGGCCACGGTGACCACGGGCGCCGACGGGACCGCGGCGGCCGCCTGGACGATGGGGACCGACGCCAGCGCGCTGCAGCAGGTGGTCGCCAGCGTGGCGGGGAACAGCGCCGCCCAGGCGCAGTTCAGCGCCACCGCGGTGGCCGGCCCGCCCGCCGGCGCCACCATCTTCGCCGGCAACAACCAGACGGGGGCGGCCGGCGCGGCGGTGCCGACCCGCCCCTCGGTGCGCGTGGTCGACGCGTTCGGCAACCCGGTGGCGGGCGCCACGGTGACCTTCACGGTGACCACGGGCGGCGGCAGCGTGACCGCGGCCACCGTCAGCACCGGCCCCGACGGGGTGGCCACGGTGGGGAGCTGGACGCTGGGCGCCACCCCCGGCGCCAACACGCTCACGGTGACCTTCCCCGGCACCGCGATCGGCGCCCTGGCGTTCGCGGCCACCGGCCTGCCGCCGGTGAGCGGCACCGCCACCGCGGCGGCGGGGACCAACCAGGCCGGCATGGCGGGCACGGCCGTGCCCGTCCGCCCCGCGCTGCTGGTGCGCGACGGCGGCGGCAACCCGGTCGCCGGCCTCACGGTCACCTTCACCGTCACCGGGGGCGGCGGGAGCGTCACCGGCGCGACGGCCACCACCGACGCGAGCGGCGTGGCCACCGTCGGCTCGTGGACGCTCGGCACGCTGGCGGGGCCGAACCTGCTGAGCGCCAGCGTGACCGCCGCGGGCGTCACCCCCAACCCGGTGGTGTTCACCGCGGTGGGGTGCTCGGGCGGCGGCGGGGCCGGCTACGCCATCACGCTGTGCATCACCACCCCGCTCACCCCGTCGCAGCGGGCCACCTTCGAGAACGCCGCCGCGCGCTGGGCCACCGTCATCACCGGCGACCTGCCGAACGCGACCGCGAACGTCGCGGCCGGCACGTGCGGCCCCTCGCCCAGCCTCAACCTGGACATCGACGACCTGCTCATCTTCGCCGGGATCCAGGACATCGACGGGCCCGGCGCGGTGCTGGGCTCGGCCGGGTGGTGCTTCCGCCGCTCGGGCGGCCTGCCGGTGATCGGCCTCATGCGCTTCGACGCGGCGGACATGGACCGCCTGGAGTCGGGGGGCCAGTTCGGGTCGGTCATCCTCCACGAGATGGGGCACGTGCTGGGGATCAGCTCGTCGCTCTGGACCCCGCTGGGCCTGCTGCAGAACCCGTCCGGCAGCGCCCCGTCGGACACCTACTTCAGCGGCCCGCAGGCGATCGCCGGGTTCGACGCCATCGGCGGCTCGACGTACACCGGCGGGCAGAAGGTGCCGGTGGAGAACACCGGCGGCGCGGGAACGGCCAACTCGCACTGGCGCGAGTCGGTGCTCGCGAACGAGCTGATGACCGGCTTCCTCAACTCGGGCGTGGCCAACCCGATGAGCCAGCTCACGGTGCGCTCGCTGGCGGACCTGGGGTACAGCGTGAACGTGGCCGCGGCGGAGCCGTTCTCGCTCACGCTGTCGGTCCGCGCCAACCGCGAGGGCACTTCGGGCGGGCTGCTCCTGCTCAACGACGAGTACACGGGCCCGCGGTACTCGCTGGACCGCCGCGGCCGCATCACCCGGCTCACCCGGCTCCGCTGACGGGCCCGGGATGAAGCGGGCTCTGGCGACGCGGCGGCTCGGCGGCCTCGCCTTCGTGGCCGTGCTCCCGCTGGTGGCGTGGGGCGCGGCCACCTGCCGGCCCTCCGCCGCGGCGGCGCCCCCCTGCGACCCCGTGGAGGGCCCGCTCGCCGCCGGCGCGAGCGCCGAGGCGCTGGCGGGCGAGTTCCGGCTCACGCTGGCGGCCACCCGGGGCGCGCGCGCCGGGAGCTCGGTGTCGGGGCGGCTGCGCCTGCAGCCGTTCGGCGGCGATGCCGCGGCGGCGCCCGCGGCGCCGGGGGCGCGCTACCCGCTGTACGGGAGCGCACGGCTGGAGCTGGACAGCGTGGGGGCGGTGGCGCCGGGCGACCTCGCGTCCGCCGCGCCGGCCCGCCCGGGGGTGCTCGTGGTGGAGTGGCGGCGCGGCGGCGCCGAGGGCCAGCGGGAGATCACGCTGCGCTTCGGCGCCGACGCGAACGGGGGCGGGCCGCAGCGCTTCGACGGGGCGCACCTGGCGCTCTCGGTGGCCGCGCTCTCGGAGCGGGGCTTCGCCGGGCGGTGGGAGAGCGGCGTGGAAGCCCAGGGGGTCGGCGGGCACTTCTGCGCCGAGCGGATCGCATCGACGGACTGACCCGGGTCCGCCTGGATCGGCTGAATGTCTCACGCAGAGCAGCAGAGTCAGCAGAGGACACCAAACTCCTCTGCCGAATCTGCTGCTTTCGTGCATGATGCTGGATCGCGAACAGATTTGAGTCACACAGAGGCACGGAGACACAGAGAAAACCGGGCGATCCCTGCAGTTCTCTGTGTCTCCGTGTCTCTGTGTGAGGCTTTTTCAGATCTTCCCATCACCGGCACACTAGAACGGAGAAGCAGAAGTCGCTCTGCCTCTCCGTTTTTCGTGTGCGTCGGGCACGCCCGTGGTCGTAGCGCGCGCTACAGCGCCCCGAGCAGGCCGACGACGGCGAGCAGCGCGGCGGGGACGGCGGTGGCGGCGCGCAGCAGCGTTCCCGCGCGGCCCCCGTTCTCGGCGGGGACGTGCACCTGGTCGCCGGCGCGCAGGCTCATCTGGTCCAGGGTGAAGCCCTGCGCCAGCGCGTCGCGCATGGCCTTCCCCTCCCAGATGCGGCGGTCGCCCCGCTCCACGCGCGCGGCGGCCAGCCTGGCGGTGGGGAGCGGCCCCCCGGCGGCCATCAGCACGTCGGAGATCAGCGACCCGGCGGGGACGGTGAAGTAGCCGGGGGTGCGCACCTGCCCCGTCACCGCGATGCGCACCAGCGGCCGGGCACGCACCACCGGCTCGCGGATGTAGCGGGCCAGGTGGGCGCGCACGTGCTGCTGCAGCTCGGAGCGCAGCACGCCCGCCAGCGGCACGTCGCCCACCGTGGGAAGCTCCAGCACGGGGCCGGGCGCCACGGTGAAGGTGTCGGTGAGCTGCGTCTCGCCCTCCACCTCCAGCGCCACCTGGTCGCCCGGGTGGAAGTCGCCGCCCTGCAGGCGGGCGCGGATCAGCTCGGCCTCGCCGCGGGCGTGCTCGCGCTCCTCGGCCGCCGTGGAGGGCGCGGCGGCCGCCGCCTCGAAGCGAGCCAGCAGGGCCTGCAGCTCGGCGCGGGTGGGCTGCAGCCGCGACCCTTCCTGCGCGCGCGCGGGAACGGCGGCCAGGCCGAGGGCGAGCGCCCCCGCCAGCAGGCCGCCGCGGAGCAGGGCCACCCGGGACGCGGAAAGAGCGTGCATGGTTCGCCTCGTTGGGCAGGCGTGGAGAAGTAGGGTCAGGCGGGCCCGGGGTGCGGCCGGCGGGCGGCCAGCAGCGGCCCGGCCACCCCCAGCCCGGCGCGCTCCAGGCGCATCAGGGTGTCGAGCAGGCTGGGCGGCTCGCCGGCGAAGCCCGCCATGCGGCCGCAGCGCTCGCACACCAGCGCGCGCAGCCGCCCCGGGGGAACGGCCTGGGAGCCGGGGCCGGGGTGGCGCCGGATCTCGGGCGGGAGCTCGCGGCACGCGGAACAGAGCATCGGCACACCTCCGTGCGGGTCGCCGTCTCCGCAGGGAAAGATCGGTGCCGCGCGGGAAGCGCCGTCCGGCGAGCCCGCGAGGCACCCGCCCTGTTGCGGGGCCGCCACAGCCGACGCGCCCGGCGGCGCGCGGGTGATGCGCCCCGGCCACTCCGCCGCCGGCGCGCCCGCGGCGATCCCCGCCGCGCGGGCGCCCTTGCCGCACGTCGCGGTCGCCCGCCCGTAATGCATGAGGTTTGCGGAAGGCCCGTCCATCTCACCCCCGGTCCGGCCACCCTTCACCGCCCTTCCCGTGACCCTGGACCCAGGCGCCGTCTTCCCGCCCGCCGCCGACCCCGGACGCCTCGTTCCCCCGCGCCGCCCGCCGCTGGTGCTGATCGCCGACGACCAGGAGTGGACGGCGCGCGCCTTCGAGAGCGTGCTGGCGCCGGCGGGGTTCGCGGTGCTGCGCTGCGCCTCGGCGTGGGCCGCGCTCGAGCAGGTGCGCACCGTGTCGCCCGACGTGGTGCTGGTGAAGGCCGACCTCCCCGGCCTGGGCGGCGCGGCGCTCTGCCGCCTGCTGCGCGAGGAGGCGCGGGTGGGGGGCGCCACCCCCGTGTTCGTCACCGCCGCGGCGCCGCAGCGGCGCGACGAGCGGCTGGAGGCGCTGCGGGCCGGCGCGTGGGACGTGCTGACGCTGCCGCTGGACGCCGAGGAGCTGCTCCTGAAGCTGGGAGTGATGGTGCAGGCCAAGCTGGAGGCCGACCGCGCCCGCGAGGAGGGGCTGCTGGACCTCTCCACCGGGCTCTACAGCGTGCACGGCCTGCTGCGGCGGGTGCGCGAGATGGGGCTGGAGGCGGTGCGCCACCCCGCCCTCCTGGCGTGCGCGGTGCTGGCGCCCGACGAGGCCCATGGCGAGGAGCGCGCGCCGGCGCCGGGCGATGACGCCCTCACCCGGCAGATGGTGCGCCTGATGACGCGCTCGGGGCGCAGGAGCGACGTGGTGGGCCGCATCAGCCAGACCGAGTTCGCGGTGCTCGCCCCGCAGACGGACCCGCGGGGGGTGCTGCTCCTGGCGCGGCGCCTGGTGCACGACGCCGCCGCGCTGGAGGGCGAGGGCGAGGAGGGCGGCGTGGGGCCGCGCTTCGGGATCCGGGTGGGGTGCTTCGCGGTGGACGACTTCTCCGACGCGGCGCTGGAGCCGGTGGAGCTGCTGGTGCGGGCCACCATGGCGCTGCGCCGCGCCCAGCGCGACGCCGCGGCGGCGCCGGTGTGCTTCTTCGACCAGGCGGTGTCGATGAGCTGAGGGTGCGTGAGTGCGAAAGTGCGAAGTGCGAAGTGCGAAGTGCGAAGTGCGAAAGTACGTAAACGCTTTCCCGATCCCCTGCCCGATGTCATCCTGAGGCCCGGCCACACGGCGCCAGCATACGCCCGGGTGATCGCAGGGCTGAAGGATCTTCTCACCTCGCCAGGTGGGCCGGGCGCGGCAGCGACACGGATCTCCCCTCGCTCATCACCCGTTGTCCATCCCGAACCCAGCATCAGCAAGCGAGCGGGGGCGGCGCCCGAGTGCCGCCCCCCCCGGGTTT
>DASVWD010000010.1 GCA_036389795.1 Longimicrobium sp. | reverse complement strand
GCCGCCCGCGCGGCCGCGTCGGCCGGGAGGGCGCGGGAGAGCCGCGCGGGGGCGAAGCCGCCGCCGTCCGCGCGGAGGGCGGCCAGCCGCGGCTCGCCGGGGGCGCCCTCCTCGCGGCGGCGCCAGACCTCGCGCCCGGCGGCCGCCTCGTTCGACTCCAGCAGCTCGTTCAGCACCTCGGCCACGTCGGCGTACTGCACGGCCGGCAGGCCGCCGTCCTCCCCCGCGTACGCCCGCGCCAGGTCGCGCACCAGGACGGGGAGCGACGCCGCGTCGGCCAGGAGCGCGGGGAGCCGGAGGAGGAGGAGGTGCCGGTCGGGCCCCGTCCGCGCCAGGAGCGCCTCCAGGAGCGGGCCCCCGTCGGCGCGGAGGGGCGCGCGTCCGGCCGCCGCCCTCCACGCCTCCGCGCGGTCCGCGACCTCCGCCTCGCCCGCCCCGCTCCAGTCCTCGCGGCCGAGCGGCGGCGCGCCGTCGGCGTCCACCTCCTGCACGGGGAGGCGCATGGTGGGGAGGAAGGTGAAGCGGGTGCGCAGGATCTCGTGGCGCTCCACCACGGCGCCCAGCGCCCGCTCCAGCGCCTCGGCGTCCAGCGGCCCGGCGACGGAGACGGCGGCGGCGGCGTGGTAGGGCGCGGCGGCGTGCCCCTCCTGCAGGAGCCAGAGGCGCCGCTGCTGGGGCGAGAGCCGGAAGCGGAGGACGGAGGGCTCGGACATGGCCGTCACGCGCGGGCGGGGGAGGCGACGGGAGAGACGCTGTCCCAGTGGCAGGGGTCGGCCATCGCCGTGAGCACGCGGCGCGGGCCGCGGAACGGGTCGCGGGCGTGCGCCGCCAGCATGTTGTCCAGCACCAGCAGGTCGCCCGCCTCCCACTCGAAGCGCACCGTCGCCCGCTGGTAGGCGTCGCGGAGCGCGTCCATCACCTCCGGCGGGATCGGCGAGCCGTCGCCGTAGTAGGTGTGGTTGGGGAGGTCCTCCTCGGGGAGCGCGGCCATCAGCACGTCGCGCGTGCGCGGGTCCAGCGTGCTGGCGTGGAAGAAGGTGGCGTGGTTGAACCACACCGGCTCGCCGGTGCGCGGATGGAGCGCCGCCGCGGGGCGCACCTGGCGGGTGCGCAGTCGCTCGGGCCCGCGCCACTCGAAGTCGATGCGGTTCTCGCGGCAGTACGCCTCCACCTCGGCCGGGTCGTCGGTCTGGAAGGCGTCGCGCCACGACAGCCCCAGCCCCGTCCCGAAGTTGCGCACGTACATGTAGCCCATCTCCTCGAACGGGCGGCGCAGCTCCGGGTCGAGCAGGCGGTAGACCTGGCGCACGTCGGCGATCGGGGTGGCGCCGCCCTCCTCGGCGGGAGTCACGCAGAGGAAGAGGATCTTGAGCGGGAAGGTGAGGTTGTACGACTGCTCGTTGTGCAGGAAGATGCTCTGGTCGGGCGGGTGGTCGGTGGAGGTGTAGACCTTCCCCGCCACCCGCGTGCGCGGCGACGAGCGCTCGCGGTACGGGAGCGCGCCCCCCGAGACCGCCTCGGTGAAGCGCTCCAGCTCCTCCGCCCCGCCCACGCCGAAGCCGCGCAGGAGGACGCCGCCGTGCTGGTCGAGCGCCGCCTGCACCCGCTCGCGGTGGGCGCGCGCCCACTCCACCGGGTCCACGCCGGGCGTGGCCGGCCGGAAGACCAGCGGCAGCGTGGTGCCCGGGGCCGGGGGCTCGGCGCGGACCAGCTCTTCCGCCGCCAGGCCGCGGGCCGCGCGGCCGGGGATGGGAAGCTGCCTGGGTGCGAGGGGGGGCCGCTCCATGGCCGGACTCCTTCCGGATCGGTCGAGGGTGCCGTCCCGTCGGACGGCGGGGGGAGATCGGGTTCCCGCGGTGGATCGGACGCCATTCCGCCGTCCGCGCACCTCTGCCGCGGACGACGGTCTTCCATCACCTGCCCCGGTGCGCTCGCGCGCCCGGCGGTTGGCTCACACAGAGGGCACAGGGGGTCCAGGGGAACGGCGGACGCGATGAAGCTCCCTCCGTAATCTCCTGTGTCCTCTGCGTCCTCTGTGTGAGCCCAGGCCGTTCGGAGCGTCGATGCGGCGCCCGGGCCGGATCAGTGCTCCTGCGGCTGCAGCGCGCCGAACTTCTGCAGGCGGAGCGTGCGCAGCCGCTCCAGCTCGTTTCCCAGCCGCTCGGCCTCGGCGGCCGCCAGGCGCGCGGCCAGGGCGTCCAGGCGCGCGTCGGGGTCGGCGGCGGCCGCCGCGGCGACGGCCTGGAACTGCTCCGCCAGCGCGGCGATGGTGGACGCCCGGAAGAGGTCGGTGCTGTAGCGCCACAGGCAGCGGAAGCCGCCCGCCTCCTCCGAGACCAGGAGCGACAGGTCGAACGGCGCGGCGGTGAGCGGCACCGGGACCAGCTCCATCGCCAGCGTGGGGAGCGCGGGAAGGGAGATCGGCGCCGCGTCCAGCACCAGCATGGTCTGGAAGAGGGGGTTGCGCCCCGCGTCGCGCGCGGGGTTGAGCGCCTCGACCAGGGTGTTGAACGGCAGCTCCTGGTGCGCGTACGCCGCCAGCGTGCCCTCCCGCGCGCGCCGCAGCACCTCGCGGAAGGTGGGGTTCCCCGACAGGTCGGCGGAGAGGACCAGCTGGTTGACGAAGTGGCCCACCACCCCGTCCAGCCGCTCGTCGCCGCGGCTGGCCACGTCGGTCCCCACCACGATCCGCTCGCCCCCCGTGCGGACGTGCAGCACCGCCTGGAAGACGGCCAGGAGCACCATGAAGGGGGTCGCCCGCTCCTCGCGCCCCACCCGGCGCAGCGCCGCGGCCGTCTCGGCGGGGAGCATCCCGGCGTGCTGCGCGCCGCGGAAGGAGGGGACGGCGGGGCGCGGCCGGTCGGGGGCGAGCCCCCCGCCGCCGGGGGCGGCGCGCAGCCGCTCCGTCCAGTGCGCCAGCTGCCCGGCCAGCGCGCCGGAGGCCAGCCGCCCGCGCTGCCACACCGCGTAGTCCGCGTACTGGAGGGGGAGCGGCGCCAGCGGCGACGGGCGCCCCTGGACGAAGGCCGCGTACAGCTCCCCCAGCTCGCGCGCCAGCACCCCCAGCGACCAGCCGTCGCAGACGATGTGGTGCGGGGTGAGGAGGAGGACGTGCTCGCTCCCGGAGAGGCGGAGCAGACGCGCGCGCAGCAGCGGCGCGCGCGCCAGGTCGAAGGGGCTCCGCGCCTCGGCGGCGCCGATGCGCGCGGCCTCGGGCTCGCGGGCGGGGGCGTCCAGCCCGGAGAGGTCCACCAGGGGAAGCTCCAGCGGCCGGGGCGGGTGCACGCGCTGCACGGGGCGCCCTTCCGCCACGCCGAAGGAGGTGCGCAGCGCCTCGTGCCGCCCCACCAGCTCGTCCATGCTGCGCCTGAGCGCGCCCTCGTCCAGCGCGCCGCACAGCCGCACCGCCCCGGGGAGGTGGTAGGCCGCGTTCCCCGGCCGCAGCCGGTCCAGGAACCAGAGCCGCTCCTGCGACGAGGAGAGCGGGAGCGGGCCGTCGCGCCCGGCCGGCACCAGCGCCGCCCGCGCCCCGTCCTCGCCGCCCTCCGCCGCCTCGCGCACCGCGCGGGCGAACGCCTCCAGCGTTGTCCCCTCGAAGACCGCGCGCAGGGGAACCTCCACCCCGAGCGCCTCCTGCACCCGCGCCACCAGCCGCCCGGCCAGGAGCGAGTGCCCGCCGAGCGCGAAGAAGTCCGCGCCGCGGTCCACCCGGTCGACCCCCAGCAGCTCCGCCCAGATCCCGGCCAGCACCTCCTCCACCGGCGTGCGGGGCGCGGCGCCGCCCTCCGCCTCCGGGCGCGGGGGCGCGGGGAGGGCGCGGCGGTCGAGCTTGCCGCTGGGCGTGCGCGGCAGCGCCTCGAGCTCCACGAAGTCGGCGGGGACCATCGGCTCGGGGAGGCGCTCGCGGAGGAAGCGGCGCAGCCCGGCGGGGTCGAAGCCGGCGCCCTTGCGCGTCACGTACGCCACCAGCCGCGTCCCCGCGCCGTCGTCGCGCGCCGCCACCGCGGCCTGGTGCACGCCGGGGTGGGCGCGCAGCGCCGCCTCCACCTCGCCCGGCTCGACGCGGTGGCCGCGCACCTTCACCTGCTCGTCGGCGCGCCCCAGGAACTGCAGCGTCCCGCCGCCCAGCCAGCGGACGCGGTCGCCGGTGTCGTACAGCCGCCCGCCGGGCTCGCCGAACGGGTCGGGGAGGAAGCGCGCGGCGGTGAGCGCGGGGCGGCGCCAGTACCCCCGCGCCACCCCGTGGCCGCCGATGTACAGCGTCCCGGGGACGCCGGCGGGGACGGGACGCATCGCCCCGTCGAGGACGTAGACCCGCGTGTTCGCCAGCGGCGCGCCGATCGTCACCCGCCCGCCGGAGGCGTCCAGCCGCGCCGCCGTCGACCAGACGGTCGTCTCCGTGGGCCCGTAGACGTTCCACGCGGCGCCCGCGCGGCGCGCCAGCTCCGCCGCCAGCTCCGGCGCCAGCGCCTCGCCGCCGCAGAGCGCCTTCAGCCTCGCGTCGCCCTTCCAGCCGCCGTCCAGCAGCAGCTGCCACCCCGAGGGCGTGGCCTGCATCGCCGTGGCCCCGGACGACGCGAGGAGCGCCGCCAGCCGCCGGCCGTCCGCCACCGTCTCGCGCGGCGCGACCACCACCTTCGCGCCGACCGCGAGCGGGAGGAACAGCTCCAGCGCGGCGATGTCGAAGGAGAGCGGGGTCACCGCCAGCAGGACGTCGTCCGCCGCCAGGGCGAGGTCGGCGGCGAAGGCGGCGAGGAGGTTTACCACGGCGCCGTGCGGGTTCATCACCCCCTTGGGGCGCCCGGTGGAGCCGGAGGTGTAGATGACGTACGCGAGGTTCGCCGGCCCCGCGCCGGACTCCGGGTCGGCGCCGCCGCCGGCCGCCGGCCACTCCGCGTCGCGGTCCAGGAGGAGGGTCTCCACCCCGGGGCGCTCCCCGGCGAGGGGAAGCCCGGACTCCGTCACCAGCACCCGCGCCCCCGAGTCGGCCAGCATGTACTCCAGCCGCTCGAGCGGGTAGGAGGGATCCAGCGGCACGTACGCGCCGCCCGCCTTCAGCACCCCCAGCACCGCCGCCGGCAGCTCCACCCCGCGCTCCACGCAGACGCCCACCGGCACGTCGGGCCCCACGCCCAGGCGGCGGAGCGCGCGCGCCACCCGGTTCGCCCGGCAGTCCAGCTCCGCGTAGGTGAGCGCGCGCCCGCCGGACTCCACCGCCACCGCGTCCGGCGTGCGCGCGGCCTGCGCTGCGAAGAGCTGGTGGATGCAGGCGGACGGATAGTTCCGCTCGGTGGCGTTCCACTCCGCCAGCACGCGCCGCCGCTCCGGCTCGCCCATCATCCCGATCTCCGCCAGCGGCGCGTCGGGCGCGGCGGCCATCCCCTCCAGCAGCCGCCTGAGCTGCCCGGCCATCCGCGCCGCCGTCGCCCGGTCGAAGAGGGCGGCGGCGTACTCCAGCGCCGCCCACACCCCGCCGTCCGGGCGCTCGCCCGCGTGCAGGCTCAGGTCGTACTTGGAGGTGCCGTTGTCGATCAGCCGCGGGCGGAGCTGCAGGCCGGGGAGGGCGGCGGGCGCCAGCGTCCCGGCGTGGAAGGCGAAGAGCACCCCGAACCAGGGGTGGCGCCCGGGGCCGCGCTCCGGCCGGAGCTCCTCCACCAGCCGCTCGAACGGGACGTCGGCGTGCTCCAGCGCGCCCAGCAGCGTGGCCCGCGCCCGCCGCACCGCCTCGCGCACGGTTGGCGCCCCCGACAGGTCGGTGCGCAGCGCCAGCGGGTTGATCCAGCACCCCAGCGCGTCGCGCAGCTCCGGCGCGTCGCGCCCGGCGGCGGGCGAGCCGACCACCACGTCGTCCTGGCCCGCGTGGCGCGCCAGCAGCGCCTGGAAGGCGGCGAGGAGCACGGTGAAGAGCGTGGCGCCCTCGGCCCGCCCCAGCGCCCGCAGCCGCCCGGCGAGCGCCGGACAGAGCCCGAAGCGGTGGAGCGCGCCGTCCGGCGCCGGGGCCGCGGGGCGCGGGCGGTCGGCGGGCAGCTCGAGGGGCGCGGCGCCGGCCAGCCGGGCGCGCCAGTAGTCCACCTGCCGCGCCGCCCGCTCGGGGGTGAGCGCCGCGCGCCGCCGGGCCGCCGCCTCCAGCACCCGCGGGGCCGGGGCGGAGAAGGGCGAGGGGCCGCCCGCCGCGAACGCCCCGTACAGCGCCGCGATCTCGCGCAGCAGCACCCCGGCCGACCACCCGTCGCACGCCGCGTGGTGCGTCGCCAGCACCAGGCGGTGCAGCTCCGCGCCCAGGCGGAGGAGCCGCGCGCGCAGGAGTGGGCCGGCCTCCAGGTCGAACGGCTCGCGCGCGAGCGCGGCCGCCAGGGCGCGGGCGGTCCGCCGCCGCTCGCCGGCCTCCAGCGCGCCCAGGTCGACGGTCTCGAAGGGGACGGGCCCGGCCTCCGCCACGCGCGCCATCACCCGCCCGCCCTCGGCCGAGAAGCGCAGGCGCAGCGCGTCGTGGCGCCGCGCCGACTCGTCCAGCGCCCGCCGGAGCGCCTCCGCGTCCAGCCGGCCGCGCAGCTCCACCGCGCCGGCCACCACGTACGACGGGTCTCCCGACCGCAGCCGGTCCAGCAGCCAGAGCCGCTCCTGCGCGAAGGAGGGAAGCCCCGCCTCGCCCGCCGGCTCCCGATTGCCCTCCTCGTCGGCCGGGGGCGGGAGGAGGAGCGCCGCCAGGACCTCGAGCGCGAGCTGCTCCACCCCGTCGGCTTCCAGGACGCGCGCGGGGGAGACGCGCACCCCCAGCTCCGTTTCCAGCGCGGAGGCCAGCGCCGCCGCGCCCAGCGAGTCGATCCCCAGCGCCGCCAGCGGCTGGTTCCGATCCTCGGGCGCGACGCGGATCCCGGCGGAGCGGAGGAGGCACTCCTCCAGCCAGGCGGTCGCCATCTCCCGCCGCTCCCCCGCCTCCGCCGCCTCCAGCAGCTCGCGGGTGAGCTCCCGCCCACCCGCGCCGCCCGCCGGGGCCGCCTCGGCCGCGCCGTCCAGGACGTCGAGGAGGAGGAAGGGGAACTCGCCGGCCACGAAGCTCTCGCGGCAGGCCACGCGCTGCGTCTTGCCGCTGGAGGTGCGGGGGATGGCGCCCGGCGGGAGGAGCCCCACCGCGTGCACCCGCACCCCGTGCTCCAGCGCCAGCGCCCGCCGCACCGCGCCGGGGACGTCGTCCAGCGCCGCGCGCATCGCCTGGCGCCGCACCTCGTGCAGCACCACCAGCCGCTCCTCGCCGCCGTCGTCCAGCGCGAAGGCGGCGCCCTTGCCGGGCTGCAGCGCGGGGTGGCTGCCGCCGGCCGCGGCCTCCAGGTCGTGCGGGTAGTGGTTGCGCCCGCGGATGATCACCAGGTCCTTGATCCGCCCGGTGACGAACAGCTCGCCGTCGTCGGCCAGGAACCCCAGGTCGCCCGTGCGCAGGAAGGGCCCCTCGCCGGTGCCGGCCAGGCGGGCCCCGAACACCTCCGCCGTCTTCTCGGGCCTCGCCCAGTAGCCGCGCGCCACGCTGGGCCCGGCCACCCAGATCTCCCCCACCCGGTCCGCCGCGCAGGGCACCCCCGTCTCGGGGTCGACGATGGCGAGCCGCTGCCCGGCCGCGCCCCGCCCGCTCCCCACCAGCGTCCGCGCGCCCGGCGCGCCGGGGGCCGCGTCGGCCACGCGGTGCGCGGCCAGCGCCTCGGCGTCCATCCGCCGCGCGCGGTACCCCGCGCCCGGCCGGCTCCCGGTGACGATCAGCGTGGACTCGGCCAGGCCGTAGCAGGGGTAGAACGCCTCGCGCCGGAAGCCGCAGGGCGCGAACGCCTCGGCGAAGGCGTCCATGGTCTCCGCCCGCACCGGCTCGGCGCCGTTGAAGGCGATCTCCCAGCACCCCAGGTCGAGCCCCGCGCGCTCCTCGGGCCCGATCTTCTGCACGCACAGCTCGTAGGCGAAGTTCGGCCCGCCGCTGGTGGTGCCGCGGTGGCGCGAGACCGCCTGCAGCCAGCGCAGCGGCCGCTGCAGGAAGGCGACCGGCGGCATCAGCACCGCCGGGTACCCGCCGTAGAAGGGCTGCAGGATCCCGCCGATCAGCCCCATGTCGTGGTACGGCGGGAGCCAGACCACCACCCGCGACTCCTCGGAGTGCCCGAAGAAGGCGTGGATCAGCCCCAGGTTGTGCAGCAGGTTGCCGTGCGAGAGCATCACCCCGCGCGGCGTGGAGGTGGACCCCGAGGTGTACTGCAGGAAGGCGGGGACCCCCTCGTCCAGCGGCCGGGGCGCCCACTCGTCGGCCAGGGCGTCCGGGAGGTCGGCCGTGGCCATCCACCGCACCGCCGCGAGCGCCGGGGTGTCTCCCACCAGCCCGTCGGCGGCGCGCAGCAGCTCCGGCGCGGCCAGCGCCAGCGCCGGGCGCGCGTCGGCGGCGATCGCCTCCAGCCGCTCCAGCGTCCGGTTGGCGCGCGGCGGGTACACCGGGACCGCCACCACCCCCGCGTACAGGCAGCCGAAGAACCCCGCGATGTAGTCGATCCCGGGGGGATACAGGAGGAGGGCCCGCTCCCCGGCGGCGTCCATCTCCTGCAGCCGCGCCGCCACCGCGCGCGCGCGCCGGTCCAGCTCGCCGTAGGTCAGGCGCGCCTCGGCCTCCTCGCCGTCCACCAGGAAGGTGTACGCCAGGCGGTCGGGGGTGCGCTCCGCCCGCCAGCGCAGGAGCTCCCCCAGCGTCGCCGCGTCGCGCGGCCCGCGCACGGGCACCCTACCCCGCCGCGGCCGGGAGGACGGCCAGCCCCGGGAGCGCCACCTCGCCGGCGCGCTCCACGGGGACGATGCGCCCGTAGTCCAGCTTCACCACGCGGTGCGCCAGGTGGTAGTAGCGGTCGTCGTGGCTGATCACCACCACCGCCTTCCCCCGGGCGGCCAGCTCGGGGAGGAGCTCGCGGTAGAAGACCTCCTTGAACTGCGGGTCCTGGTCCGCCGCCCACTCGTCGAAGATGTAGATGGGGCGGTCCTCCAGGTACGCGGTGAGCAGCGCCAGCCGCTTGCGCTGCCCGCGCGAGAGCGCCGTGGTGGAGAAGCGGCCGTCCTCCACCCGCACCTTGTCGTCCAGCTGGAGCTTCTGCAGCCACTCCCGCGCGCGCTCGTCCAGCCCCTCGGCCTCCAGCCCCAGCAGCGAGTCGAAGAGGAAGAAATCCGAGAACACCACCGAGAAGCGGTCCAGGAACTCGCGCCGGTTCTCGTCGGTCACCACCCGCCCGCCGATGCGCACCTCGCCGGCGGCGGGGGCGTACAGCCCCGCCAGCACCTTGGCCAGCGTGGTCTTCCCGCTCCCGTTGCCGCCGGTGACGAACACCAGCTCCCCGGGCCGCACCCGCAGCGCCAGCGGCCCCAGGACGAACGGGCTCTCGCCCTCCTGCCCGCCGTAGCGGTGCGCCACGTCCACCAGCTCCAGCGACTGCCCCTCGTGCGGGAGGGGGAGGAGCGCCGCGTCGGCGGCCGGGGCGGGGGCGGCCTCCTCCAGCGAGACGCCCACCTCCTTCACCCGGTCCATGGCCACCCGCGCCCCGTTCAGCCCGGCGACGCTGTTCAGCAGCCCCTCGATCGGGCCGGTCAGGTAGAGGATCACCAGCACGTACCCGGTGAGCGCCTCCGCGTCCAGCGTCCCGCCGCCGGGGCGCGCGAAGAGGATCACCCCGATCATCCCGAAGACCAGCACCTGCCCCCACCCGGCCGCCGCGTGGAAGCAGAGGACCGCCCGCAGGTTCAGCCGCCGCGCCCGGTCTCCCGTCTCGTCCATCCGCTTGAGCAGCGCCTCGCGCCGCCCCGTGTGCAGCTTCAGCTCCTTCATCCCGTCGATCAGCCCGCGCAGGTCCACCCACAGCCGGTCCGCCTCGGCGCGCACCTTCCGCTGGTACGCGGCCCCCTTTGCCAGCGGGTACTGGTAGGTGGCCACCCCCACCACCAGGCACGCCAGGAAGATCAGGAAGACGGGGAGCGACAGCCACCACAGGTACGCCAGCCCGCCCACCACGATGGCCAGGTCGGCCAGGACCGCGGGGACCATGCGCAGCGCCACCACGATGGCGCTGGCGTCGTCGTTGATGGTGGCCAGGAGCCGGTGGGCCCCCAGCTCCTCCAGCCGCGCCAGCGGCGCGTCCAGGATGGCGCGCGCGAGCTGCAGGCGCAGGCGCATCACGGCGCGCTGCCCCAGCAGCGTCAGCACGTACGTGGAGGCGATGCGCAGGAGCGGGAGGACGAGCAGCACCGCCACGAACGTCCGGATCAGCGCGGTGGTGGGGGGCTCGTGCAGGGCGCGGTTGATCAGCGCCAGCAGCCCCGTGTGGGCGAGGCCGCTGACGACGCCCGCCACCATGGCCACCACCACGGTGCGCGGCGAGTTGCGCAGCAGGAACGCGAGCAGCTTCATGGCCGTTCTCCTCCGCGGCGCCGCGCGGCGCCGCGTGGGCGGGAGGCGCGCGGGGCGCGCGCCGGGGTCGGGGTGCGCATGATCAGTACAGGAGCCGCGAGCCGGCGGCCTCGCGCGCGTCGCGGGACTTGCGCAGGTCGCGGGCGATGTTGATGCGCTTCAGCCAGCGGTCGGTGCCGTCGAAGCGGGCGCGGAACGGCTTGCGCCCGTGCACCCCCTGGAAGTTGTCGATGAAGCAGATGTCTCCCGGCTCCAGCACCTGGTCCTCCAGCGCCCGGTCCATCCGCCCCACCACCGCGTCCAGCGCCGCCTGCGCCCGGGGGTCGTCGGCCGGGTCCATGAAGTAGGGGTCCATCCGCAGGTAGGGCGCGGACGGGTCGCCGAAGAGGACGGGGATGCGCTCGGGCGAGTCCTTCATCCGCATGATCTTGGTGTAGGCGCGCTCGATCAGCGGGTTCACCGGGCCGGCCCCCCGGTTCTTGGGAAGGTGGCTCTCGTCGGGGCGGATGACGAAGTGCGGCTCGGAGAGGAGGCGGAACTCCTCGGGGGTGACCCGCGCCTTCCTCACCGGCGCGAAGGTGGTGGGGACGCGGTCGGGGTTGCGCAGGCACATCAGCCCGATGTAGTCGCCGCGGTAGGGGTGGAAGGCGTCCTCCACGTGCCAGGTCAGCAGCACCTCGCTCCCGCTTCCCAGCTGCTCCTGCTCGTGCCCCTTGATCGGGAGGATGTCGTGCACCATCCGCCCGTCCTGCTGCGTGCTCCACCCGATCACGTCGCCCAGGAGCGAGCCCAAGAGCACCAGGAGCATCTCCTCCTCCAGCGTGCGGTTCTCCGGCTCCTTCACCTTCCAGTGCGCCGGGGTGCGGCCGATCCGCTCCTGGTCCACCGGCCACCCCGAGACGACGAGGAGCGCCGAGTCCGGCTCGTGCAGGCGGAAGGCGCGCAGCTCCCTGCGCACGCGCACGGGGAGGTCGTGGGCGGCGATGTCGGCCTCTTCCAGGAACCGGGGGTCCTCCGGGGTGGAGTACCGCCGGGTCAGGCCGGCCAGCAGCTCGCGGATCTCCTCCACCTCGTCCGCGGCCAGCACGATCCGGCCCGGACCCGGCGCGACCGCGGGGACCTGTACGTCTCTGAGGATCTCGCCGGCCTCGGCCGGGGGGGTCAGGACGGTCGACATTGGCTGTTTCTCCCGAGTGGTGGTGAGTGGGCTTGGGGCAGAAGAGAGACGTGCTTGGTGCCCGGTCCTCGGTGCCAGGTCCTGAGTACCGGGTGCTGCGGTGCTGCGGTGCTCGATGCGGAGGTTCGGCGTGCGGTGCGGAAGCCGGGTCGATGGACGGAACCGGCGCCTCCGCGCGCCTGGAGCAGAGCCGCGGAGGGGTCGCGCGAGCGGAGCCGCGGCGGCCGGGGCTCCGTGGCCGGACCCGACTCCGCCGCCCGGGAACCGGGGGCCAGGGACTTCCCGTCCCTCATCCCGGCGCGGCCGCCAGCGCCTCCGCGCGCCGGGCGGGCGCGGCGCGGACGTGGCCGCGCAGGCCGGCGGAGAGGCGGTCCAGGCCGTCGCGGACCACCTCGGTGCCGCGGCCGAAGCCCAGCCGCACGTGGCCCGGGGCGCCGAAGCACTCTCCGGGGACCAGGAGCAGCCCGTGCTCCTCGGCCAGCGCGCGGCAGAACGACTCGGTGTCGGGGATGGCGGGGAAGCGGGGGAAGGCGCACACGCCGCCGGCGGGCGGGGCCCACCGCACCCACTCGGCGTGCTCGTCCATCCACGCGGCCACCATCGCCCGGTTCCGCCGCGCCAGCTCCATCCGCATCCCCACGATGCGGTCGGCCTCCTCGATCACCCGCCGCGCCACCGTCTCCACCAGGGGGGAGAGGTGCAGCGTCAGGTAGTCGCGCACGCGCACCATCTTCCGCAGCACCTCGGGGGTGGCCAGGCACCACCCCACCCGCAGCCCGGGGAGCCCGTAGGCCTTGGACAGCGTCCCCAGCGAGCAGGCGCGGTCGTAGAGCAGGACGGGGTCGGGGAGGGGGCGGTCGTAGGCGAGCTCGGCGAAGGCGCCGTCCCACAGCAGGTAGGCGCCCACCGAGGCCGCGGCGTCGATCAGCTCGCGCTGCCCCTCGGGGGTGAGCGAGGCGCCGGTGGGGTTGTGCGGGAAGTTGACCACCACCATCCGCGTCTGCGGGGTGAGCTGCGCGCGCAGGTCGTCCAGGTCGGGCGCGAAGCCGTGCTCGAAGCGCAGCGGCCACCGCCGCAGCCGGCACCCCAGGGCCTCGGCGATGGCGTGGAGCTGCTGGTAGCCGGGGTCCAGCACCACCACCTCGTCCCCGGCGCGCAGCAGCGCCGTCATCAGCAGGAAGTTGGCTTCGCTGGAGCCGTGCGTGACCATCACCCGCTCCACGCCGCCCCCCGTCCAGCGCCGCGCCAGCGCCTCGCGCAGCTCCGACCCGCCCAGCGTCTCGCTGTCGCGGAAGACGATCCGGTCCAGCTCGTCGCACTCGATCCCCAGCAGCGCCCGCAGCTCGGCGAATCCGAAGTCCTCCACGCCGCTGCTGCCGATGTCCACCTCGGCGCGGAAGTAGTAGTCGCGCATCCAGTTCTCGAGCAGCGCGGGGGGCAGGGTCAGCATCGCGGTGTCCGGGTTCGGTCGGTGGAGCGCGCGGGGTCCGCGCGCGGCGGCGGCAGCGCGGAAGCGGGACGCGGGGACGCGCCGTCCCGGCCCGCGCGGCGCGGAGGCCGTGGGGGAATCGCGGCGGCTTCGCCGCGCCCTGGATTGTTCTGAGGGAAGAGCTCTGGATGGAGCGGCGGGCGGCGCTATCGGGTCGTCAGGACGCGCAGGAGGCCGTCGGCGACCTCCTGGATCACGTCGGCCTGGTGGGTGTGCAGGAAGAAGTGGCCGCCGGGGAAGGTCCGCAGGCGGAAGAAGCCCCGCGTCTGGTCGCGCCAGGCCAGCAGGTCGTCGCGGCCGACGTGGGCGTCGCCCGTGCCGCCCAGCGCCGTGAGCGGGCACGACAGCGGCGGACCCTCACGGTAGCGGTAGGTCTCGGAGAGCTCGAAGTCGCCGCGCAGGACGGGGAGCATCAGCTCCATCATCTCCGGGTCGCCCACGACCTCGTCGGGGGTCCCCTCCAGCGCGCGCAGCCGGTCCACGAACTCGGCGTCCGGGAGCGCGTGGATCCGCTCCCGGTCGGGCGGGCGCTGCGGGGCGCGCCGCCCGGAGACGAACAGGTGCGCCGGCGGCGTCCCGTCCCGCTCCATCGCGCGCGCCAGCTCGAACGCGACCGCCGCGCCCATGCTGTGCCCGAAGAGGGCGAACGGGAGGTCCAGGTGCGGACGGAGCGCCTGGTGCAGCTCCTCCACCAGCGGCTCCATCCGCGTGTGCACCCGCTCGCGGAAGCGCCGCTCGCGCCCCGGCAGGTACACCGGGCACGCCTCCACCGCCGGGGGGAGCGCCGCCTGCCAGCCGCGGTACGCGCCCGCGCCCCCGCCGGCGTAGGGGAAGCAGAAGAGGCGCAGCCGGGTGCCGGGTCCGGGCCGCACCTCCACCGCGCGCCCCGGCGCGGCCGTGGCCGCGCTCACGGCTCGCCCCCCGCGCCGGGAGGCGGGGCGGCGCCGGGACGGGGGTCGGCGGCCGGGGGCGCGCCCGCGCGGAAGCGCAGCGACGCGATCCAGTGCGAGCGTCCGCGCGGCACCTGCATCCACACGCAGGCGCGGAGGCTCCCCGGCGGGCCGAACGCGGCGCCGCGGCCGATCCCGGGACCGGCCGCGGCGTCCCTGGGGGGCGGCGGAACGGGCGTCATCCCTCGGCGCCGGCGGCGGCGGGCTCCGGCCGCGGCGCCTCGTCGGGGGGAAGCTCGAAGCCCAGCACGCCGCGGCAGAACTCCTCCCACTCCGGCGTGACCGCGTCGAACACCACGTTCTCGTCCAGGAAGATCCCGTCGGTCACCACGTACGTCTCCTGCACGTACAGGATGTCGTCGTCGTGCAGCTCGGCGCGGGTGCGCTCCACCTCCTCGCCGTCCACCACGCGGGCGTCCGGGCGCAGGTTCTCCAGCCGCGGCGCCCACCCCGGGAACTCGCGCAGGCTGCGCACGTGGTACGCCTTGCAGTACCTCCCCATCTCGGCCATCGCAGGGCTCCTCTCCAGTGACTGGTTGCCGGGTCAGCTCGCGTCCGCGGCTCCCGCCGCCTCCATCTGCCTGCGCAGGCTCAGCGGCCGCATGTCGGTCCACACCTCCTCGATGTACGCCAGCACCTCCTCCTTGCGGCCCGGCGTTCCCACGGCCGTCCACCCGAGCGGGAGCTCGCGGTGCACCGGCCAGATGGAGTACTGCTCTTCGTGGTTCATTACGGCGGTGTAGACGGTGGTGTCTTCGCGGTCTTCCGACATGAGTGGCCTCCTGGAGACGTTCTGGTGACGTGAACCTGCCTGCTGCATCCACTCCGGGCGCGGCGTCCGGATCCGGAGCCCGCCCGGACGGCTCCCGGCGGACCGGCGCTACCGGCCCGCGCTCCTGCCCAGCGGCCGCAGCGACGCGGCGTCGAGCTCCACCGAGAGCCCCTGCCCCACCGTCTGCAGCCCCACCAGCACGCGCGTGCGGCCGCGCCGCTGCACGACGACCCCTTCGACCCCCGAGAGCGGCCCCGTGTCGACGCGGACCCGCTCGCCTACCTCCACCCACGGCTCCAGCTCGGGGACCATGCCGTGGGCGTCGATGGCCGCGGCGAAGCGGCGCACGTTCTCGATGTCCTCGTCTGCGATGACCGCCGGTGCGGGGCCGGAGCGCACCACCGCCACCACGCCGTACACACCCAGCACCCGCGGCAGCTCGCGCAGGTCGAAGCGCACGAACACGTAGCTGGGAAAGAGCGGCCAATCGACGCGCTTCTTACGGTCCCTCCACTGCTCCGTCCGCGTGTGGAGGGGAAGGAAGTGCTCGATCCCCCGCTGCTCCAGCAGCGTCGACACCCGCTTCTCGTGCCGGCCGCGCGTGTAGCACGCGTACCAGCGCGCCCCGATGGTCAAGTCACTATTGCGGCCGTTCGTGCTGATACCGAACTCGCGCAGGTCCATAAGCGTGGCATGGAGTGGGCGGCCTTCGGCCCTCTCGGTCACACGTCAGGCGTGGCCGGCTGGGCTTTCCTCTGAATTCCCGCCACAAAAGAACAGGCGGACGATCGAGAGGAGGAGGCAAAGCCGAGGCCAGCGCGAAGGCACCTTGCCAAGTCGTGTTCCGGTAAACGTTTGTGTTTTCCGTCTCATTGGGGACGGAACCCCTCCGTGTGCAGAGAGTGCACAGACCCGCGAGCGGGATTGCATGGCCGTGCACACGGTGAACGAAGTTGACAGTCAAGCCCATTTAGAGACACCGCATGAAAACGAGGTCGAATTCTGTCGCAAATCGTTGACAAGACGCTGGAGAGCCGGTACAGTCTTCATAGATGTGTCGTGAGATGTACTCCTTGCACATCGGCAGCCAGTCGGAAGGGGGTTTACCCGTAACCGTATGTTCCCTAGGCATGTTCCAACCGTCCGGACGATCGCGCTCCTCCTCCACCCCGGTGATCACCAGCGGGCACCGGGGCGCGTCCACGCAGGACGACACGCGCCGCCAAGACGTGCGCATCCCCGAGCTGATCGGGGACTCTCCCCCCATGCGCCGCCTGCGCTCTGTCGCGCTGCGCGTGGCGCCGACCGACGCAACCGTCCTCCTCAGCGGTCCCAGCGGGACGGGTAAGGAGGTTCTCGCGCAGTTCATCCACGCCCACTCCGGCCGTGCACACCGTCCCTTCGTGGGCGTCAACTGCGCCGCCATCCCCGACGGCCTGGTGGAGGCGGAGCTGTTCGGCCACGAGAAGGGCGCCTTCACCGGGGCCACGGCGGCGCGGGTGGGGTGCTTCGAGGCGGCCGAGGGCGGCACGCTCCTGCTGGACGAGATCACCGAGGTGGGCACCCACGTCCAGGCCAAGCTGCTGCGCGCCATCCAGGAGCGGGAGATCCGCCGCGTGGGGAGCACCACCCCCCGCAAGTTCAACGTGCGGATCATCGCCGCCTCCAGCCGCGACCTCCGCCAGGCGCTCGAGAAGGGCATGCTGCGGGAGGACCTGTACTACCGCCTGCGGATGATCGAGTTGAACCTCCCGCCGCTGCGCGAGCGGAAGGAGGACCTGGACGCGCTCTGCACGCACCTGCTGGCGCGTTGCCGGGAGCGCTTCACGTCGTCGGTGCGCTGCGTGAGCGCGGAAGCGATGGCCATGCTGGAGGCGTACGACTGGCCGGGCAACGTTCGCGAGCTGGAGAACGTGCTGGCGCGCGGCAGCGTGCTGGCGGCCGACGAGACGATCCGCCCGGCCGACCTGCCGCCGGAGGTCCAGGGCCACCTGGAAATCACCGGCGACGTGCTGGAGGAGGGGGCGCTCGCGCTGCAGCCGGCGATCCTGCGCGTGAAGCGGCATTTCGTAGGGGAGGCGCTCCGCGCCGCCAGGGGCAACAAGCGCGAGGCCGCCCGCCTGCTGGGGATCAGCCGGCGGGGGCTGTACAACCTGCTCGAGGAGATCGCTGCAAAGCCGCCCGGAACGCGCGCGGGGGGTGGAACGTCTGCTTGATCTCCCGCGCATGGCCGCGGGCTCCAGGTCCCGGTCCGCACGATGGATCGCGTGCGCCCACCGGCTCACGCGCTCGCGGGCCGCGTCGGCCTCGCGAACCGGCGCGACGAGCCTGTCCCCGGCATGCACGCGGCCGGCGAGATCCCTGAACTCATCCGCCCCGGTGCGCACCTGCCTCTGCTGACTCTGCGTGAGGCTGGTGTTTTCCGGGGTGCAATGAGAACGAAGCCCGGGGGACGGCGAAAGTGCCGTCCCCCGGGCGTTCTCGTTGGATCAGACCGAAACGCGTCTTCAGCCGTTCCCGGCGTCGCGGGCGCGGATGCCGAGCACGAAGCCGGTGACCAGCAGCGAGAGCGGATCGCCCCTGCCGCCGGCCAGGAAGCCCTGCGGGTCCTCGCGCAGCGCGCGGGCGATCGCCTCCAGCCGCTCCGCCACGTCGTCGAAGGCGCCCGCGAGCGAGGCGGACGGGGATTCCGCCGCGGAGGCGGCCTCCGGCGCGGCGGCGGGCTCCGGCGCCGCCCACTCGACCGCGGATTCTGCGTCGGAGGGAGCCTCGTCGGTGGGCGGGGCCCAGGGCTCGCCGACGGCGTCGGTGGCCTCCTCCTCCTCCGCGAAGGGGGCGGCCGCCCCGGCGCGGGGCTCCTCGGGCTCCGTCGGCGCGAAGTCGGCCACCGGGAGCACGTCGGCCTCGCCGCGCTCCTCGGCGGTCTCCTCGTCCGCGCCGGCCCAGCGCATCCAGTCGGGGTCGGCCTCGGCGGCGGGCTCGTGCGCGGGGGCTTCCGAAGCGTGCGGATGCGAGGGGACCGAGGGCAGCTCCATCCAGGGGAGCTCTTCCTCCTCCTCGGCCTCGCCTGCCTCCAGCGCCTCGTCGGCGGGCGGCGCGAAGTCCCACGGCAACGGCTCGGCGGCCTCCAGGCGGTCGGCCGCCGTCTCCCACGGCGAGGGCTCCTCGCTCTCCGCGCTCGCCGCGGGCGCGGACTCCTCCTGGTCGGCGGGGCCGAAGTCCCACGGCATCGGCTCGGGCTCGGGCTCGGCGGGGGGCTCGAAGCCCCACGGCGCCGCCCCGGCCGCTTCGGCCGCGGGTGGAGCGGCTGCCTCGGGCTCGGCGATGTCCGCCGCCTCCGCGGTGGGCTCGGCTTGGGGCGCGGACTCGGGCGACGCCTGGGGAGCCGGCGCGGGGCGCGACGCCGCCGGGTTGAACGGCGGAAAAACGGTGAACGCGGGAATGCCGTGCTGGTCGCTCATGGGTCGCCAGGGGGGAGGGTGGGGCGCGGGAAAAGACGGGGGATTGCGCGCAATCCTAGGGCGCAAAGCACGGAAAGTCAACAAAAATCCGCACTTTCCGTCTCCTCGAAGCAGGTTCCGGGCCGCGCCGGCCGACGCGAGACCTCCGGCTCTCCGGCCGAAAAAGGCTCAAATCACGTACAGGACACGAAGAATACAGGGAAATTCGCGGTGTCCGCTGTTCCTCTATGTCTCTGTGCCCTCCGTGTGAGCCAGCAGTTCTCCGACTCGTGAAATGCACCCGAAACGCACACCTGCGCCGGAAAGCCCGTATTCCGCAACCGCTCCGGGCGAATCGCGGCAGGGATCAGGCGCCGGAGGGGCGCTCGTCGGCCCAGCCGAAGCGGCCCAGGAGGGGGACGAAGGTGCAGTCGAGCACGTCCTCGGAGTGGAAGCGGCCGCCCGCGCGGCGGACGAGGACGAGCCGCTGCGCCTCCTTCGTTCCGACGGGGACGAGCATGCGTCCGCCCTCGGCGAGCTGATCCAGGAGCGGCTGGGGGATCTCGGGGCCGCCGGCGGAGACCAGGATGGCGTCGTACGGCGCGAAGCGGCTCCAGCCGATGGTGCCGTCGCCCACCAGGATCGCCACGTTGGAGAGGCGCAGCTGGTCCAGCACCTCGCGCGCGCGGATCGCCAGGTCGCGCACGCGCTCCACCGAGTACACGCGGTCGGCCAGGTGCGCCAGGACGGCCGTCTGGAACCCCGAGCCGGTGCCGATCTCCAGCACCCGGTCGCCCGAGCCGATCTCCAGGAGCTGCATGTAGAGCGCCTGGAGCGACGGCTGCGACGCCGTCTGCCCGAAGCCGATGGGGACGGGCGCGTCCTCGTAGGCGCGGTGCGCCACGGCCTGGGGGACGAAGAGGTGGCGCGGCACCAGGTCGAAGGCGCGCAGGACCTCCAGGTCGCGGATGCCGCGCTCCTGCATCTTCCCGATCAGCGCCCGGCGCTGGGCCACGAAGCGGTCGCTCATGCCGAGAGCTTCCACCCCGCCACGTGCTCGAGCAGCGCGTGGTTGGTGAGGTCCAGGTGCAGCGGCGTCACCGACACGCACCCCTCGGCCACCGCGTGGAAGTCGGTCCCCTCGTGCAGCTGCCACTCGATGTTGCCCCCGCCGATCCAGTAGTACGGCCGCCCGCTGGGGTCCCTCCCCTGCATGAAGGCGTCGGTGAAGACGCGCCGCCCCAGGCGCGTCACGCGGACGCCCCGCACCTGCTCGGGCGGGATGGCCGGGAGGTTGACGTTGAGCAGCGTCTCGGGCGGAAAGCCGCCGCGCCCGACGATCTGGCGCAGCAGCCGCTCCAGGAGCGGCCCGTACGCCTCCAGGTGGTCGACGTCGCCGCGCCCCGCGTACGAGACGGCGACGGCGGGGATGCCGAAGATGGTGGCCTCCATGGCGGCCGAGACGGTGCCGGAGTACAGCACGTCCTCGCCCATGTTCATCCCGTGGTTCACCCCCGAGAGCACGAAGTCGGGCCGGCGCGGCAGGAGCGCCTCCACGCCCAGCATCACGCAGTCGGTGGGGGTGCCGGTGACGTAGTGGGTGCGCTCGGCCACCTGCCGGGCGCGGATCGGCACGTGCATGGTGAGCGAGTGGCTGGTGGCGCTCTGCTCCCGGTCGGGCGCCACCACGTGCACCTCGCCCAGCGCGCGCGCGGCCTTCGCCAGCACGCCGAGGCCCGGCGCCAGGTACCCGTCGTCGTTGGTGCAGAGGATCAGCGTCTCCCGCGAACCGCTCTCGGACAAAGCAAAGCCTGCTTTCTGGATGATCGGCGCTCCGGCGCCCGCGCGGGGGCCCTCACCCGGCGCCGCTACCGCGTCGCCACCCTCTCCCGACTTCGGGAGAGGGTGCTTTACGGGTCGGTGCATCACGAGCGTGAGCGACGAAATCGCCGCCCGCGCAGTCCGCGCCGGCGGCGAAAACCTATCCCGTGGATCGGGGCGAATCAACCGGATGTGGTGGGAGGAGAGAGCAGCTCCAGCAGCTCCTCCAGCTCGTCGCGAAGCGAGCGGACGAAGCTCTGCTCCAGGGCGCGGCCGGCGGCCTCGGCGGCGGCGCCCTCCTGCTTCAGCTCCTCGATGCGCGCGCGGGCGCCCTCCAGCGTGTAGCGCTCGTCGCGCACCAGGTGCTGGATGAGGGCGATCAGCTCCAGGTCGCGCGCGCGGTAGACGCGGTTGCCGGCGCGGTTCTTCGGGGGCGAGAGCGCCGGGAACTGCGTCTCCCAGTAGCGCAGCACGTGCGGCTTGAGCCCCAGCAGCTCGCACACCTCGCCGATCGAGTAGAATTCGCGCTGCGGCCGCTTCATGCGTGGTTCGAGATCGTCGTTTGGAAGAGACTCACCACCAATGCGCGCTCTGTCATTCCGAGGGAGCGTCCGCGCGATCCTTCCTTCCGCGCCGTCGGTTGGACGCTCCCGAGGAATCTAACCGACGCGGCGCGTGGTCCGGTGCGACGAGCGGACCTCGCGCGGCGGTGAGTAGATTCTTCGGTCGCCGCCAGGCTTTGGTGCGGTCAGAAGTTACGGCGCAGCGGCTCCCTCAGAATGACAATTTGGGAGGGGCCATTCGGCCCTCGGCGTGACCGCCGGGCGGGCGAGGCATGCCTCACAGTTGTCGAAAGTCCAAATCAGCTAGGCGTATCAAGGACTTTCGCCGAATGCACTGGATGGATTTTCTAGGCGGTAGCCGAAAACCCATGCGCCTGCACGTCGAAAGCAGTGGATCGCCTTAGCTACCCGAGCCTCACTGGATCGAATAGCGACGCTGCTTTTCGACACTTTCGACAACTGTGAGGCATGCCTCGCCCCTACGAGCCCGCACTTCGCACCTCGCACTTCGCACTGCCGTCACACCTCCGCCTTCGGCTCGCGCAGCATCAGCCCCTGCACGGCGGCCTTCGCGTCGAGGCCCTCGAAGAGGATGGCGTGCACGGCGTGGACGATCGGCATCTCCACGCCCAGCTTCAGCGCCAGGTCGTGCGCCGACTTGGCCGTCCTCACCCCCTCGGCCACCATCACCATCCCGCCCAGGATGTCGTCGAGCTTCCTCCCCTTCCCCAGCTCGAACCCCACCGAACGGTTGCGCGAGAGCGCCCCCGTGCAGGTGAGGATCAGGTCGCCCATCCCCGCCAGCCCCGCGAAGGTGCGCGGCTCGGCGCCCATCGCCACCCCCAGGCGGGTGATCTCGGCCAGGCCGCGGGTGATGAGCGCCGCCCGCGTGTTGTTGCCGAAGCCCAGCCCGTCGACCATCCCCGCCGCGATGGCGACCACGTTCTTGAGCGACCCGCCCAGCTCCACCCCGGCCACGTCGGTGCTGGTGTAGACGCGGAAGTACGCCGTCTGGAAGGCGTCCTGCGCCGCGCGCGCCGCCTCCAGGTCCTCCGAGGCGATGGTGACCGCCGTGGGGTGCTCCAGCGCCACCTCCAGCGCGAAGCTGGGGCCCGACAGGTACGCGGCCCGGCGCGCGGCCTCCGCGGGGAGCACGTCGGCCAGCACGCCGTCCATCGTCTTCAGCGACTCGTTCTCGATCCCCTTCGACGCGCTCACCACCAGCGCGCCGTCGTCCAGGTGCCCCGCCGCCTGCGCCATCACCCGGCGGACCACGTGCGAGGGGGAGACGGAGACCACGAGCGACGCGCCCCGGAGCGCCTCGGCCATGTCCGCCGTGGCGCGCAGCCGCGGGTCGAGCGCGACGCCCTCCAGGTAGCGCGTGTTGACGTGGTCGCGCTCGATCGACTCGGCCACGTCGGGCTCGAACGACCAGAGGACGGTGTCGGTCCCCTTCTTGGCCAGGAGGTTGGCGAGCGCCGTCCCCCAGCTCCCGGCGCCGACCACGGCCGCGCGGCTCACGCCGGGTCCTCCGCGTCGGCCGCCACCGCCGCCCCGGCCACCACGGTCTCCTCCGGCTTCCGCGTACCGCCGAAGCGCGGCTCCACCCCCCGCAGGATGCGGCCGATGTTGGAGCGGTGCGCGAAGATGACGAAGAGCACGATGGCGCCTCCCAGGATGCGGACCTCGTCGCGCACCGGCGTGCCGATCAGCGGCGCCAGCAGGAGGAGGAGCCCCACCATCGCCGCGGCCGCGATGGAGCCCGCCGACACCATGCGGGTGAAGCGCATCACCACCAGCCAGGTGGCGAGCCCCACGCCGACGGCCACGGGCGCCAGCGCCAGGAAGACGCCGGCGCTGGTGGCCACCCCCTTGCCGCCGCGGAAGCGCATGTAGACCGAGAAGACGTGGCCCACGATCGCCGCCGCGCCGTACGCCAGCTCCCAGCGCCAGTCCGGCGAGCCGTCCCACTGGCTGAAGAGCACCACGGGGAGGAGGCCCTTGAGGATGTCGAACACCATCACCGGCGCGGCCACCTTCGCCCCCAGCACGCGGAAGGTGTTGGTCGCCCCCAGGTTGCCGCTCCCGTGCTCGCGCAGGTCGATCCCGCGCGCCAGCCGCCCCACGACGTAGCTCGCCGGGATCGCCCCCCAGAGGTAGGACAGCAGGACGAAGAGCCAGGGTCTCACGGAAAGTGCGTGAGTGCGTGAGTGCGAAAGTGCGAAAGTGCGAGAGTGAACCGCAGGAGCACGGTAGCCGCGAGCGCCGCACGGAACCAGCGTGGTTCCGCACTCACGCACTAACGCACTCACGCACTGTCGTTCACTCCCCCTCGTCCTCCCCGCGGCTCCGGAGCGAGATGCGCAGCGGCACGCCCAGGAAGCCCCACGCCTCGCGGAAGCCGTTCTGCAGGTAGCGCACGTAGCTCTCCGGCACGCCCTCGGGGTGGTTGGCCCAGAGCACGAAGGTGGGCGGGGAGACGGCCACCTGCGTCCCGTAGAGGAGCTTCACGGGGTGGCCGTGGTGCGCGGGCGGCTTGGCGCGGGTCACCAGCGCGCGCAGCACATCGTTCACGTCGTGCGTGGAGACGCGCCGCGTGCGCTGCTCCTGCGCCTCCAGGATCAGCTCCAGCACCCGGTGCACCCGCTGCCCCGTCTTCGCGCTGGTGAAGAGCACCGGCACCCACTTCAGGAACGGCGCGCGCTCGCGCAGCTCCTTCTCGTACTGCGGGGCCGTCATCGTCTCCTTCTCCACCAGGTCCCACTTGTTGACGACCACCACCAGCCCGCAACCGGCCTCCCACGCCTTCTCGGCCACCTTCAGGTCCTGCACCGCCACCGACTGCGTGGCGTCCATCAGCAGCAGGCACACGTCGGCCCGCTCGATCGCCCGCTCGGTGCGGATGGAGCTGTAGAACTCCACCCCCTCCTCGATCTTCGACTGCCGCCGCAGGCCCGCCGTGTCGATGAAGACCAGCCGCCGGCCGTGGTACTGCATCGGCGTGTCGATGGCGTCGCGCGTGGTGCCGGCCACGTCGCTGACCACCAGCCGCTCCTCGCCCAGCAGGCGGTTGACGAAGCTCGACTTCCCCACGTTCGGCTTGCCGATCACCGCCACCCGCAGCGACTCCGGCTCCTCGCCCTCCACCTCGGGGAGGTGCTCGATGATCACGTCCAGCACGTCGCCGCTCCCCTTGCCGTTCAGCGAGGAGACGGGCATCGGCTCGCCGAGCCCCAGGTCCCAGAAGTCGTGGTGCTGCACGGCGCTCGGCGCGCCCAGGTTGTCGACCTTGTTGACCAGCAGCACGGCCGGCTTGGCGGTGCGGCGGAGCGTCTCCGAGATCGCGTAGTCCAGCGGGTGCGGCCCCGCCTTCCCGTCCACGATCATCGCCAGCACGTCGGCCTCGCCGATGGCCGTGAGCACCTGCTCGCGGATCAGGCGGTCCATCGGCTCGTCGGAGCCCTCCACCAGGCCGCCGGTGTCCACCAGGTAGAACTGCCGCCCGTTCCACTCCGCCCGCGCGAAGTTGCGGTCGCGCGTCACCCCCGGCCGGTCTTCGACGATGGCGACGCGCTCGCCCAGCACGCGGTTGAAGAAGGTGGACTTGCCGACGTTCGGCCGCCCCACCACGGCCACCACGGGAAGCTTCACGAAAGTGCGAAGTGCGAAGTGCTGAGTGCGAAGTGCGAGAGCACGAAGGCCGGCGCATCACGGGCGGATCCGCGCCGGGCCGTGCGGGCTGTCCCCTGTCCCCTGTCCCCTGTCACGCCGTGAGCGGCGCGCCGCAGCTGGCGCAGACTTCCGCGCCGGGCTCGTACACCTCGCCGCAGCTGGGGCAGGCGAAGGTCACCTCGCCCTCGGTGTCCATGTAGCTCTCGATCAGCTCCAGCGCGTGCTGGAACTCCCACACCGGCACCAGCACCCGCGCGATGCTCATCTCCCCCAGGTCCATGGGGAAGCTGCGGTCGGCCTGCGAGTAGAGCTGCGCGTCGATCCCCTCCGCACGCAGGTTCTCCACCAGCAGCCGCGCCGAGAGCTCGTCGTTGTTGGTGTAGACCTGCGCCCACCCCTCGAAGACGGGGATGTGGCGGTGGTCCACGCAGCGCGCCGGCAGCGGCTCGTCGTCGCCGTCGCAGAGCGCGCGGCCGCAGATCACGCAGCGCGAGTGCGCCGGCTTCGACGCGTCGTCGTCGCAGGGAACGCTCTCGCGCAGCGCGCCGCAGGCCGGGCACGAGTCGCCCTCGGCGTACTCGGCGCCGCAGCGGGGGCAGACGAAGGTCTGTTCGGGGGTCTCGACGGACAAGCGGGCTCCTCTCCAGGCCGGGCCGAAAGCGGCGGTCGCGGGCAGCGTTCCCGCGCCCCGCAATTGACAGCCGCGCGCCCGGAATGCGCAAGATGCAGGCCCCGTCCGGCATCCCCGAACGGCGAACTGCAACCGCTCGTGCGGGCGTGTCCCCCTGAAGGGGGCCGGGCTGCGCGCGCGGTAGGGCACGATACAACCGTGCCCAACCGCGCCGGGCCACGGTCGCGCCCAACCCCACGGCGCGCCCGCGTCCCGGCCCTCCGGGCGCGCATCCCTCACGCGGGTTTCGCAGCGCACGGCACCTGGATGTCGCAGGGGCGAGCCTGCGAGTCCGCGCGATGGCCGCCCCGCCCCATTCCCAGCCTCCCGCGTACGGGCTGGCGCCGGTCGAGGCAGGCCTCGCCCCTGCGCGAGCTTCCGCGCGAGACCGTAAAGTCCACCCTCTCCCGAACTTGGGAGAGGGTTGCCGCCCTGAGGCGGCGGGTGAGGGCTCCGCGCCGGAGCCGGCCGGAGCGCGGCGGGCCCCCCTCCGACCCCCAGACGCCGGCGGGGCGGCCCCGTGGGAGCCGCCCCGCCCGTCGTCCGCCCGCGAATCCGGGTCCCGCGTCCGCCTCAGCGCACCAGGCGGTAGCGGTAGCTGGTGGGGATCCCGGTGACGGGGATCGTCAGCTGGAAGGGGGCGTTCTGGTCCTTGGCCGGCGCCGTCACGGTCACCGTCCCCTTCCCCACCTCGCCCGCGGGGTTGGTCAGCGTGAACTCCACCTGCACCGGCGTGCCGGCGGCCGCGGCGGCCCCCGTCACCGTGCCCTTCACCGTCACGCTCCCCTGCCCCGTCTCGAACGAGATGTCGCCCATGTGCACCGGCAGCGCGTCGGCCGCCTCGAGGGTGCGCAGCGCCAGGTTGCGGTTCTGCGTCTCGACGGCCGCGTTGTTCTGCGCCTTGGCCGCGTCGGAGAGCTCCTTGTAGGCGTTGAACAGCACGATCGCCGCGTTGTAGTTCAGCGGGTCGAGCTGCACCGCGCGCGTGGCCACCGGGATCAGCTCGCGCCAGCGCTGCAGCTTGTAGAGCGCCAGGGCGTGGTTGTACCAGGCGTCGCGGTTGCCCGGGTCCAGCGTGGTCACCTGCGTGAACGCCTGCGCCGCCTCCTGGAACTTGTTCTCGTTGAACAGGCGCGCCCCCGCGTTCACCAGCCCCCCCATCGCGACGCTGCGCTGCTCGGCGGCGGCCGAGTCGGCCGGCTGCGTCATGCTGAGCACCCGCATGTAGTTGGCGGTGGCCGTGGCCACGTCGCCGCGCCCGCTGGCCAGCACGCCCAGGTTGAAGTACGCGTCCACGTTCGCCGTGTCGAGCACCGTCACCGCGCGCCACAGCTCGATGGCCCCGGTGGTGTCGGCGGCCTGGAAGCGCTGGTGGCCCAGCGCGAAGGTGGTGGTCGCCGACTGCGTGCGGGCCTCCGTGGCCGCGCCCGCCATCTCGGGGCACAGCTCCACGGCGCGGTTCAGCGCGGTGACCGCCTCGCGGACCGCGTCGGCGGCGTTGACGGTGGTGCCCTGCGGGAACACGGCCGTGTACTCGGGCCCCGCCTGCTGCCCGTGGAACTCGGCGGCCAGGCCCAGCAGCGCCTGCCCGCGCAGCAGGTGGTGGTACGGGTTGTTGGCGTCGGCGGCGATGCCGGCCGTGGTCTGCTCCAGCGCGTCCTGGAAGTAGCCCTGCTTCTGGGCGCCCTGGGTGATCAGGGTGCGGGTCAGCGCCTCCTGCGCCTTGACCGCCTGCTCGCTGGGCTGCGCGCCGGGGCAGCCCACCTGCGGCAGCTGCGCCGCGGCCCCGCGGCCGCGCCCGCGCCCGCGCTGGGCCGACGCGTCGTCGCTGGCGAAGGCCGACGCGGCGAGCGCCGCGGCGAGGGCCAGCGCCAGCCCACGCTGGATCTTCATGCGTGCTTCCTCCGTGGAAGGTGTGGAACCCGCTCGTGGGAGCGGGAGAGCACCGCAGGGACGCCGTCAGCCCTCGGCCGCGACGCCCTCCGACAGCATGGCCCGGTAGGCGGCCAGCGGGGTGATCCCCAGCCGCGCCGCGGCCCGCGCCACGTCCTCGAACTCCGGCTTGGCCCGCTCGCCCCCGCCGGGGAGCGCCGAGCGCTTCACGCGGATCTCCTCGCCGCGCCAGGTGACGGTCTCCACGCGGCGCGGCAGCACCACCCGCTCGGCGGGCCAGTAGCGCACGCCGATGGAGGAGCCCGCGTGGAAGAGCGCCGCGCTGACCGCGTCGAGCTTAGCCGGCGGCGCGAGCGCCTCCACGCGCAGCCCCGGGCGCCCCTTCTTCATCGCCACCGGGGTGGCCGTGCAGTCCAGCGCCCCCGCGGCCAGCACCGCCTCCACCAGCGGCGGCACGTACTCGGGCGGCAGGTCGTCCACGTCGCACTGCACGACGAGGACCGCCGATTCGCCGTCACCGGCCGGCTCGATCAGCACCAGCCGCAGGCAGTTGGGGCGGTCGCCGGGGTCGCGCGCGCCCGCCCCGAAGCCGTTGGCCAGGGGGGTGAACACCGCGGGGGCGGGCCGGCCGCCGGTGAGCGCCGCCACCAGGGCGGCGCCGGTGGGCGTCGTACACTCGCCCTCCAGCTCCGGGTCCGCTACCGGTATGCCGCGCAACAACTTGAGCACCGCGGGCGGGGGCACGGGGAAGTGCCCGTGCTCCATGTCCACCCACCCGCGCCCGAGGGCCACGGGGCGCGTGTAGCACTCGCCGACGCCCAGCTCGGCCACGCCCGCCACGGACGCCAGGATGTCGACGATGGCGTCCAGCGCGCCCACCTCGTGGAAGTGCACGCGCTCGGGGGTGGTGCCGTGCACCTCGGCCTCGGCGTGGGCCAGCAGGGTGAAGGCGTGCACCGCGCGGTCGCGCACCTCGGGGGCGACGCCCGTGCCCTCGATGATCTTCACCACGTGGTGCAGGTGCCGGTGGGCGTGCTCGTGGGGCAGCTCCAGCACCAGGCGCGTGCAGGCGATCCCCTTGCGCATCACCCGCTCGGCGTCCACGCGGATGTCGCCCAGGCCGAGGCCGGCGACGAAGCGCCGGAGCCAGTCGAGCGGCAGCCCCAGGTCCAGCAGCGCGGCGACGGTCATGTCGCCGCTCACCCCCGCGAAGGGGTCGAAGATCAGTCCGCGCAACAGCCGCGCCTCGTCCGGATCACATCGTGTGGCAGAATTGCAGGATCGGCAAACTAGGCCGGGCGCGGGTTTCCGTCAAACGTCTGTCTGTGGGGGAGTCTGACAGTGACCCAAGTGCGAAGTGCGAAGTGCGAAGTGCGAAGTGCGAGTGCGTGAGTGCGTGAGTGCGTGAGTGCGAAGGAAGTGGTGACGAGACCCGGCCTCCCCGCACCGAACCCGCGTCCGCGCCGAAGGAGCCCGCGCAGGCGGGCTTTGCGCCGTTGCTGCCGCGGCTTCATCCGCCTTTCGCCGGCGCACTTCGCACTTCGCACTTCGCACTTGCAGTTCAATGCCGGAACAGCCTCCGCCCGGTGAACACCATCGCCACGCCGTGCTCGTCGGCGGCGGCGACCACCTCCTCGTCGCGGATGGAGCCGCCGGGCTGGATGATGGCGCGCACGCCGGCCTCGGCCGCCGCGTCCACCCCGTCGCGGAAGGGGAAGTAGGCGTCGGAGGCGAGCGCCGCGCCCTGCAGGTCGAAGCCCTGGTCGCGCGCCTTCATCACCGCGATCCGCGACGAGTCCACGCGGCTCATCTGCCCCGCCCCGATCCCCAGCGCCATCCCGCCCCGCGCCAGCAGGATCGCGTTCGACTTCACCGACGCCACCGCGCGCCAGGCGAAGCGCAGGTCGTCCATCTCCTCCCCCGTCGGCTGCCGCTTCGTCACCACGCGCCAGGCGTCTTCGGGGAAGCGCATCCGCATGGCCCGCTGCGCCACGAAGCCGCCGCGCACGCGCTTGAAGTCGAGCTCCTCCTCCACGTCCGGCGAACGGGGGACGGCGAGGAGGCGGATGTTCTTCTTCTCCGTGAGCAGCCGCAGCGCGCCCTCGGCGAACGAGGGGGCGACGACCACCTCGACGTAGTTGGGGCGCAGCAGCACGGCCGCGCGCTCCGACACCTCGGTGTTGAACGCCACCACCGAGCCGAACGCGCTGGCGGGGTCGGTCGAGAGCGCCTTGCGGTACGCCTCGGCCGCGTCGCCGCCCACCGCGATCCCGCACGGCGTGGTGTGCTTGACGACGGCGCACGCGGCCAGCTCCGCGCCGTCCCACGCGGAGACGGCGAAGAGGGCCCCCTCCACGTCGAGCAGGTTGATGAAGGAGAGCTGCTTGCCGTGCAGCTGGCGCAGCCCGGGGAGCCCGCCGCGCGCCGCCGTGTCGCGGTAGAACGCCGCCGGCTGGTCGGGGTTCTCGCCGTAGCGGAGATCCTGCACCTTCTCCAGCCGCAGCGAGACCTCCGCCGGGAACGCCTCGCCGCCGGCCTCGCCGTCGGTCCCGGTGGACGCCGCGGCCTCCTCCTTCCCCGCCCCGCCCAGGTAGGCGGCGATGGCGCCGTCGTACGCGGAGGTGTGCGCGAACACCTTCACCGCCAGCTCGCGCCGGAGCGCGCGCGCCACGTCGTCCGCGCCGCCCAGCGCGGCGAGGACGCGGCCGTAGTCCGCCGGGTCGACCACCACCCAAACGCTCTCGTGGTTCTTGGCGGCGGAGCGCAGCATCGACGGCCCGCCGATGTCGATGTTCTCGACCGCTTCCTGGGGGGTGAAGCCGGGGCGGGCGACGGTCTCGCGGAAGGGGTAGAGGTTGACCGCCACCAGGTCGATCGGCTCGTAGCCCTGGGCCCGCATCTGCGCCAAGTCGTCGGGGTTGGCGCGGCGGGCGAGGAGGCCGGCGTGCACGGCGGGGTGCAGCGTCTTCACCCGGCCCTCCATCATCTCCGGGTGCCCGGTGACCTCGCTCACCTCGGTGACGGCGAGCCCCGCCTCGCGCAGCGCGCGCGCCGTCCCGCCGGTGGAGAGCAGCGTCCACCCGCGCTCCGCGAGCGCCCGCGCGAACGCCTCCAGCCCCGTCTTGTCCGATACGCTCAGCAGTGCCCTGGGCATGACGATCCGTCGAGAGAGGACTTCATCAGAAACAAGCTATTTCGTTGAAGGGAAAAGATTTGCATCCCTCCACCTCACTTAGCTGCGATCCGGACCGGAATCATCGTAGGGGCGAGGCATGCCTCGACCGGCGGGCGCCAGCCCATGCGCGGCAGGCTGCCTCTTGCGCTGAGGCCGCCTGTCCTCGGACTCGCATGCTCGCCCCTACGGAACACCTCGCACCAGCAAGACACGTCCGCTCCACACCAGGTTCAATCCTGGTGATGCGCCGCCATCGTCACCCGGATCGACTCGGCGGGGGGCGCGGGGGCCTGCAGCAGGTCGAAGCAGAGCGGGCCGCCGGGGCCGGGCGGCGGGCCTTCGCCCAGCGCCAGGGCCTCGACGGCCAGCGGCAGGATGCGGTGCTCCACGGCCAGCACGCGCGCGGCCAGCGTCTCCGGCGTGTCGCCCGCCAGCACGGGGACGGGCCACTGCGCCACGACGCGGCCCTCGTCGTAGCGGTCGCCCACCAGGTGCACCGTGGCGCCCGTGACGCGCACCCCCGACTCCAGCACTGCCCGGTGCACGCGGATGCCGTACATCCCCTTCCCCCCGAACCCGGGGAGGAGCGCGGGGTGGACGTTGAGCATCCGCCCGCGGTAGCGCTCCACCACTTCGGCCGGCACCAGCTGGAGCCAGCCGGCCAGGACGATGAAGTCGATGCGGTGCTCCTCCAGCGCCGCGAGCATCCGCGCGGCCAGCGCCTCGGCGCCGACTTCCCGCACGTCGAGCACCACGGCCGGGACACCCGCGCGCGCCGCCCGCTCCAGCGCGCCGACGCCGGCGCGGCTCGCCACCACCAGTTCCACGCGCGCGGCGGGGGCGGGCGCGGGGTTGAAGCGGTCGATCAGCGCCTGCAGGTTCGTCCCCCCGCCCGAGGCGAGGACGGCGACGCGCGCGGGAACGCTCAACTCGGCTCTCCGGGTCGGAAAAGAGGGGGCGGAAGATAGGCGGCGCCTCACGGAGCGTCAATCGAGATGATGAAGGGGGAAGATCACGAAAATCCCGTAGGGGCGAGGCATGCCTCACCGTCGGATGCCAGCCCATGCGCGACAGGCGGCCCCTTGCGCCGGGGCCGCCTGTCTTCGGACTCGCATGCTCGCCCCTACGGAACTCATCTCCACGACACCCGACCCGCGTGAGGGATGCGCGCCCGGAGGGCCGGGACGCCGCGCCCACGGGGGTTTTGTGGGCGCGGTGGCCCGGCGCGGTTGGGCACAGTCGTATCGTGCCCTACCGCGCGCGCAGCCCGGCCCCCTTCAGGGGGACACGCCCAAAGCCGTGGTTGTCGTTTCGATGTCCGCCAATACCCTCAGGCGAACTGGCTGCCGCCGAAGTTGGGGACCAGGAAGGGGTTGCTGACGCGCTCGTGGCCCACGGTGGTCTCGGGGCCGTGGCCGGTGTAGAGGGTGGTGGCGTCGGGGAGCGTCATCACCTGCTCGCGGATCGACTTCATCAGCGTGGGGAAGTCGCCGCCGGGGAGGTCGGTGCGGCCGATGGAGCCGGCGAAGATCACGTCGCCCACCAGCGCCACCCCGTCGCCCACCAGCACCACGTGCCCCGGCGCGTGCCCCGGCGCGAAGCGCACCGCCAGCTCGCACTCGCCGAAGCGCACCACGTCGCCCTCGGCGAGCGGCCGGTCCACCGGCGGCAGCGGCTCGAGCGTGAGCCCGAACCACTGCGCCTGCATGGGCGCCGCGCGGTACAGCTCCTGGTCGGCCGGGTGCAGGTAGATCGGCGCGCCGGTCTCTTCCTTGGCGTGCGCCAGCCCCTCCACGTGGTCCAGGTGCGCGTGGGTGAGCACGATCTGCTCGACCGTCACCCCCAGCCGGCGCGCCTCGGCCAGGGCCTGGGGGGCGGCGGCGCCGGGGTCCACCAGGATGCCGAGGCTGCTGCGCGCGCACGCCACCAGGTAGCAGTTCTCGGCGAAGACGCCGCCGGTGAAGCCGCGGACGATCGCCTCGCCCTTCCCCACGGCCGCCTCAGCCACGGAGCGCCCCCAGCACCTCGGCGGCGCCGTGCGCGCCCTGGGCGGCGTAGGCGATGCGGCCGTCGCGGTCGACCAGGTAGGTGGCGCGCCCCACGCCGCCTTCTTCCCGGAGCACGCCGTACGCCTGGGCGATCTCGGCGTCCTGGTCCACGATCAGCGGGAAGTCGAGCGAGTACCTGTCCACGAACGCCCGGTGGCTGTCCAGGCTCCCCGGGTTCACGCCGAAGCGCGCCACGCCGGCGGCGGCGTAGTCGGCGCCCTCGTCGCGCGCGGCGCACATCTGCCGGGTGCAGCCGGGGGTGTCGTCTTCGGGATAGAACATCAGCAGCACCGGCTGCTTCCCGCGGAATTCCGCCAGCGACACGCGCCCGCCGTCCGTGGTCTCTGCCTGGAAGACGGGCGCCTCCGCGCCGACGGGAAGGAGCTCTGCGGCCATTTCCGACCTTCGCTTTGGGGGTGGATCGCGATGGGCAAAATCGCACTCCGGCGGGGCGCGGGCAAGCCACCGGCGCGTCTTTCGCGGCGGCGCGCGCGAGTTGCGGCGTCCCCCGTCCGCCCTCCCCGCGCGGGCGCTCCACCGAACCCGTTCGCGCATCGCTCCGTCTATACCAGGTGTGAACCCGACCGCACCCACGGCGAAAGCCCCCGTGCCGGCCCCCCGGGCGCAGACCCCGATGTCAGACGAGCGGGCGCTGATCGAGCGCGCCATCCAGGGCGACGTGGGGGCGGCGCGGGAGCTGTACGACCGGCACGTGGGCCACGTGCACCGCCTGGTGAGCCGGCTGCTGGGCCCCGAAGACGCCGCGGACGACTGCACGCAGGAGACCTTCGCGCGGGCGTTCCGGCGGCTCGCGGGCTTCCGCGGCGGGGCGGCGTTCTCCACCTGGCTGCGCCGGATCGCCGTGTCGGCGGTGGTCGACCGGCAGCGCAGCACCCGCCGGTTCCGCACCCGCGAGACGTCGCTCGAGGCGGCCGCCGGGGTGGCGGTGGAGCCCGAGGGGCCCCGCTGGGACCTCAGGCGCCGCCTGGAGGCGGCCGTCGACGCGCTCGCAGCCCCCAACCGGATGGTGTTCGTGCTCTACGACGTGGAAGGCTACACGCACGCCGAGATCGGCGAGCTGCTCGGCATCCCGGTGGGCACCTCCAAGCGCCGGCTGTCCGACGCCCGCGCGGCGCTCAGGACGGCGCTCGCCGACTTCGCGGGAGAATGGGAAGGATGAGCCGCGACGACCGCTTCGTGGAGTTCCTGCGCGCCGCCGCCGCCCGGTACCGGGACGGGACGGAGCCGCCCGCGGACGAGATCTGGAGCCGCCTGGCCCCCGAAGTCGGCGCCGCCCTCGGCGGGCGCCGCCGGGGGCTTCGGTGGCGCGGGAGCCTCCGGCGCGCGGCCTGGGCGGCCTCGCTGGCGGCGAGCCTCGCCCTGGGCTTCGCGCTGCACGCCTGGCTGGCCCGGCCGGCGGCGCGGGACGGCGCCGCGGCGAGGGCGCAAGCGGCCCCGGCGGCGTGGGAGCCCACCGCGGAGTACCGCGCCTCGGTGGCGCGCCTGGAACGGGTGGTGGCGGAGGGCCGCGGCACGCTGCGGCCCGAGACGCTGCGGACGATCGAGCGAAGCCTGGCGACGGTCGACGCGGCGATCCGCCAAGCCGAAGCGGCGCTGCGCTCCGACCCGGCTAACGCCTCGCTGGGGCCCTACCTGGCCGAGCTGAGGCTGCACAAGCTCACCGCGCTGCGCCAAGCCGCCGGCGCGGTGCGCCGCGAGAGCTGACCCCCCACGGGACCCGCTTCCGACCATGCTCACCCTCTGCGCGGCGCTCTGCGTGGGACTGGCCCTCTTGCAGGGCGGCACCGACACCACGGTGGCGGCCCGCCTGAACGCCCGGCTGGAGCTGGACGTGCCGGCGGGGAGCATCACGGTGCGGACCTGGGACCGGGCCGCGGTGCGCGTGGTGGCGGAGCACGGGCCGGGCGTGGCGGTGCGGGTGCAGGCGTCGGACTCGCTGGTGCGCGTCCGGCACCAGTCGCGCCGCGTCGCGGCCGTCGACTACCGGATCACGGTCCCTCGCGCCATGCGGCTCTCGCTCGGCGGCAGGGACGCCGACATCGACGTGGCGGGCGCCGAGGGCCCGGTGTCGGCCGCCAACAACACGGGGCGGATCCGGATCGACGGCGGGCGCGGCCCGGTGCGCGTGGAGTCGATCCTGGGCGAGATCGAAGTCGTCGGCGTGCGCGGCCGCGTCACCGCGCGCTCGCTGGACGCCGCCATCCGCCTGCGCGACGTGCAGGGCGAGGTCGACGTGGAGAGCTCCAGCAACAACATCGTCCTGGAGGGGGTGGACGCCGGCGCCGTGCGGGCGCAGAGCGTGGCGGGCGCCATCGAGTTCCGGGGGCCCCTGCGGCCGGGCGGCACCTACGAGCTGACCACGCACAGCGGCCCGATCTCGGTCTTCCCCACGGGCGCGGTGGACGCCGAGGTCAGTGTGGCGGCCGTGCAGGGAGACTTCGAGTGCGAGTTCCCGTACGTGCCGCGGGGGCCGCACCGCCGCGGCATCGTCTCCTTCGTTCTGGGCCGCGGTGCCGCCCGGCTCGACGTCCAGTCCTTCGGCGGCCGCATCCGGCTCGCCAGACCCTGAGATCCGCGCGCGGAAGACACCCTGAAAGGTCTCACACAGAGGACACAGAGGACACAGAGGAACAGCAGAAGAAGACCGAAGTTCTCTCCGTGTCCTCCGTGTCCTCTGTGTGATGCCCGTCTGTTTCTGTCCGGAACCAGAACAATGCTCGGAGACGCGGTATGATTCTGAGACTCCCGGCGCTCGTGCTCGCCGCGGCCCTGGCCGGCGCCGCGCCCGCCGCCCCCGCGCGGGCCCTCGCGCAGCCCGCGCACCCCGATTCGGAGGGCGTGGTCGCCTTCGTGGACGTCGACGTGCTGCCGATGGACCGCGAGCGCGTCCTGCGCGGGCAGACCGTGCTGGTGCGGGGCGGGACCATCGCCGCCGTCGGCCCCGCGGCGCGCGTCGCCGTTCCGGCCGGGGCCGCGCGGGTGGACGGGCGGGGACGGTACCTGATGCCGGGGCTCGCCGACCTGCACGTGCACCTGTACGACACCGAGGGCTTCGTCTCGTACCTGGCCCACGGCGTCACCACCGTCGCCAACCTGCACGGCTCGCCGGCGGTGCTCGGGTGGCGCCGCGAGGTGCGGAGCGGCGCGCGGCGGGGGCCCACCGTGTACACCGCGGGCCCCACCCTGAACGGCTATCCCGCCGGCAACCCGCTGTTCGTGGCCGTCGCGAGCCCCGAGGCCGCGCGCGCCGCCGTGCGCGACCAGAAGCGCGCGGGATACGACTTCGTGAAGGTGTACAGCTTTCTCGACCCCGACGTGTACCGGGCGGTCGCCGACCAGGCGAGGGCGGAGCGCATCGCCGTGGTGGGCCACGTCCCGATCCTGGCGGGGGTGGAGGCGGTGCTGGGGAGCGGGCAGGCCAACATCGCGCACGTGGAGGAGTTCTTCCAGGCCGGCGACGTGGACGACGCGCGGATCCCCGGGCTCGCCGCCGCGGTCGCCCGCGCGGGCGTGAGCGTGACGCCCAACCTCTTCGCCTACGCCGACTACCTGCGCGCCATCGCGGACCTGCCGGGCGTGCTCGCGGACCCGGAGATGCGCTACGCGTCGGCGGCCGCGCTGGGCGAGAAGCTCCCCGCCAGCAACCGCAGCGTGCGGCCGAACCCGGCCGACTTCGCCGCCTTCCTCACCGCGCGGCGCGCGCGCTTCCAGAAGCTGACGCGGGCGCTCCAGGACGCGGGCGCGCAACTGCTCCTGGGCACCGACACCGAGATCTTCGGCTTCGCGGGCGAGTCGGCGCACCGCGAGCTGGACGAGCTGGTGGCGGCCGGGCTCACCTCGTACCAGGCGCTCGCGGCCGCCACCCGCAACGCCGGCGAGTTCGTCGCCAGGAGCGTGGAGGGCGCGGAGCCGTTCGGCACGGTGGCGCCGGGGAGCCGCGCCGACCTCCTGCTGCTGGAGGCCAGCCCGCTCGACGACGTCCGCAACGTGGGGCGGCTGCGGGGGGTGATGGCGCGGGGGCGCTGGATGGCGCGCGAAGAGCTGCAGCGGATGCGGGACTCGGTCGCGGCCGTGCAGTCGGCCCTCCATCCGCAGGTCTACCGCCTGGACAGCCTGGTGGCCGCGGGCCGGGGCGGCGAGGCGGCGCGCCTGCTGCGCCGCCTCCGCGCCGAGGCCCCGGGCGCCTTCCCGGTCGCGGAGGTCGTGCTGCGGAGCTACGCCTGGCGGCTCTGGGCGAAGGACCGGCCGGGCTCCATCGAGCTGCGGCGGATCATGGTGGACCTCTACCCCGAGTCGTCCTCGGCCGAGAGCGAGCTGGCGTGGGGGTACCTGGCCGCCGGCGACACCGCGCTGGCGCTGGCGCACTTCCGCAAGGCCCTGGCGCTCGAGCCCCGCAGCTTCACGCCCCAGGACATGGTCGCCAGGCTGGAGGCGGCGCGGCTCCCGCCGGGGTTCGCGCCGGCCGGCCGCTACGAGCTGGAGCCGGTGCCGATGCGCGTGGGCGGCGAGCGGAAGGAGGTGGCGCTCACGCTCGAGGTCGCCGGCTCGCCCGGCGCCTGGCGCGCACGGCTCCGCTCAAGCGCCGCCCCCGAGGCGGAGGCGAGCCAGCTGGTGATCGGGGGCGGCCGCATCTGGACCGCGGCCCAGCTCGGCGGCGAGAGGCTGGAGCTACGGCTCTCGGTGCAGGGAGATCGGGTCGAGGGCACCTGGGTGCTGGGCATCATGAACAGCGGTCCGCTGCGGGGGAGGAAGCTCCCGCCCTGACCTGCCCGGTGGCGCCCGGAAACCGCGCGCCTGCACGGCGGATTGGCGGCCCGGGGCTGTGGACCCTCCGCCCCACGACCGTCCCAGTCGCGCCCCGCTCCGGACTCTTCCGGACGGCCGGGATTCGCCCGCCCCGCGCGGCCATCGCCCGCCGCCGCCGCGACTTGCGTGGAAACATGCACTTTCTTTCACAAGCGGCCCGCCGTGTGCCTGGGAGCGGGCGGTGCGGTCCGGCGGATCCGGGGGGCGGCGAGGCGCGTACGTCCAGCGCCGCTCCGCAGCCCGCGAGGGCCGGACCGGCTCCGTTCCATCCACGTTTCACCCACTCGAGAGAAGAAGATGACCCGGAACTTCCGCCAGACCCTGCGCGGCGGCGCCCGCGCCGTGGCCGCGCTGCTGATCGCCTCCGCCTGGGCGTGCGAGTCGGCCGCCCTCACCACGCCCGACGGCGCGCTCCTCAGCGAGGACGCCGAGCGCGAGATCGTCACCAGCCCGATCGACGTGCAGGAGGCCACGCTGCGCTGGCTGATCGACAACGAGGGGATCACCACCTTCGACGCCTACTGCGTCTCCACCGGCTGGCCCGACGCCAACAACGACCCCAGCCCCGACCTGCTGAACCGGTTCGCCGGCAGCGTGCCGCCGGTGGTGCCGCTCTCCAGCTGCACCATCGGCACCTCGGGCGACGTCTACAACCCCACCGGCGGGCCCGCGCAGTGGTTCTTCTTGGGCGACCCCGTGATCACCGGGCGCACGGCCGAGATCCAGGCCGGCTTCCACATCAACGCCCGCGGCGCCGAGTTCTTCCGCTGCAGCCTGCGCCTCACCGGCACCGGCTGGCGCGTGATGGAGTGCATCCTGACCGGCGCCGCCTGATCGTCATCGGCTGAAGCACGAAAGCGAGCCGCCGCCCGGGGAGATCCCGGGCGGCGGCGCGTCTTTGGTCTGAACAGATTGGATTCACCCAGAGACACAGAGGAACAGAGAAAAATAAGCTGGGGAGGGTGTTCTCTGTGTCTCTGTTTCTCTGTGTGAGATCCGGGTTTGTCGTCGGCTGAGAAAAAGAAATCGAGGGCGTGGGAAGCATCTCCCTCGATTCTATCCGCCAGCGGCTCCTACGCGCAGCCGCAGCCGCTCTTGCGCAGGCCCGCCTCCTCCAGCGCCTTCTCCTCGGCGGAAGGGGCGCGCCAGCCGCCGGAGAGGTCCAGCATGCGGCGCAGCGCCAGCTCGGCGCGCTCGCGCACGTCCTCGTCCAGGACGATCTCGTGCTGCTCGTGGTCCAGGCACCAGGCCAGCTTGGCCAGCGTGTTCACCTTCATGTTGCCGCAGATGGCCGCGCCCGAGAGCGGCACCAGCGTCTTCTCGGGGAAGCGCGCCTGCAGCCGGTCGATCAGCCCGCGCTCGGTGCCGATGATCAGCTCGTCGTGCTGCTCGGCAATGTCGACCATCTTGCTGGTCGACGTCACGAAGTCGGCCTGGGCCAGCAGCTCGGCGCGCGCCTCGGGGTGGATCACCACCAGCGCGCGCGGGTGGCGGCGCTTCGCCTCGGCCAGCTCGTCCAGCACCAGGTCGTCGTGCACGTAGCAGTAGCCGTCCCAGGCCACGATCGAGCCCGGCTCCACCTCGCCCACGCCCTCGCGCCCAGCCACCACGTACGGGCGGCCGCTCTTCTCGGCCGTGTACCTGGCCAGGTTGCGGTCGGGGACGAAGAGGATGGTGCGCTCGCGCGGGATGGACTGCACCACCTGCACCGCGTTGGCCGAGGTGCAGCAGATGTCCGACTCCGCCTTCACCTCGGCCGTGGAGTTGACGTACGCCACCACGGCCGCGTCGGGGTAGCGCGCCTTCAGCCGCCGGAGCGCGTCGCCCGTGACGAAGTCGGCCATCGGGCAGCCGGCGCGGAGATCCGGCATCAGCACCGTCTTACCGGGCGAGAGGATCTTGGCCGTCTCCGCCATGAAGTGCACGCCGCAGAACACGATCGTGTCCGCGCCGGTCTTCGCGGCCTCCTGCGAGAGCCCCAGCGAGTCGCCCAGGTAGTCGCTGACCTCCTGGATCTCCACGCGCTGGTAGTTGTGCCCCAGGATCACGGCGTTCAGCTCGACCTTGCGGCGGCGGATGCGCTCGGCCAGCTCGTCTCGCGAGAGGCGGGCGTACTCGAGCGGGGTCCGCAGGGCGTCGGCGATCTGGATCAATCTCCACCTCGTGTCGGGTGTCGGCCTGCCGAGAGATCACGACCCGGCGAACGGCAGCGGAACGGTCGCAATTTTCTCGAAACGAGAATATCGCGAAATCGAGGTAGAAAAGCAAGGTTTACGGTGGGGTGGAAGGCAGGGAAAAGGCGGCTGAAGCCGCGGCAACAACTACAGAAAGCCTCGCCGGACGGGCATCGGAGCGGACGCGGGTTCGGAGCGCGCGAGGCTTCGACTGCGCGCGGGGCGGGGACTCGTGCGCGAGGCGGAACGGAGACGTTGGGAAAAACCGCCCGACCGCGCGTCTGTCCCTCGCTCACCTTGCGAACCGCTCGCGCAGGCCTACCATTGATGACCTGTTCCGCGCCTGGTTCACCCGCCCCATCTCCCTTCCTCCCGCCCCGCCCATGCCCATCCATGCTCTCCACCGCCCGTTCCGGGCGGCCCTGCTCCGCGCGCTCGCCGTGCTGGGGGCGCTCTGCCTGGCGGCGCCCGTGGCGGCCCAGCCGCAGCGGGTGTGGATGGGGGTGTACGTGGTGGACCTCAGCGACTTCGACCTGAAGAGCGGCACGTACGAGGGCGACTTCTACCTGTGGGTGCGCTGGGACGGCCCGCGCGACGCCACCAACTTCGAGGTGATGAACGGCGCGGGCGAGCCGTGCTCGGTGCTGATCCGGACGCAGAGGGGCCCGGTGCGCTACGTCCAGCACCGCTGCCGGTACCGCTTCCACCGCAACTTCGACCTGGCGGACTATCCGCTGGACGAGCACGAGCTGACCTTCGAGGTGGAAGACCGCGCCCTGTCGGACGCGGAGCTGGTGTACGAGCCCGACCGCCGGTTCACGGCGCTGGACCCGGCGGTCTCGCTCCCGGGGTGGAAGATCGGCAGGCCCGAGCTGCGCGTGCTGACGCACCACTACACCTCGCTGGGCGACCCCGCCGTCCCGGCCGGCACCGACGCGCCGTACTCCCGGCTGGTGCTGGCGATCCCGGTCCGCCGCGAGGGGGCGGCCATCTTCCTCAAGAGCTTCCTGGTGATGTTCCTGTCGGTGGGGGTGGGGCTGCTGGCCTCGGCGCTGTCGTGCCGGCACGTGGAGGCGCGGCTGGGGATCGGCGTGGCCAGCATCTTCGGCGTGGTGTCGAGCTACCTGGTGGTGTCGCAGGCGCTCCCCGAGACCGCGCAGTTCACCTTGGCCGACAAGCTGCACCTGGTGGGGATGGCGTCGGTGTTCCTCTCCATCCTGGTCTCTGTGACGGCGTTCCGCCTGTGCGGGCGCCTGGGCGAGGAGCGCGCCGAGCGGCTGGACCGCCTCCTGGGCCTGGTCACCGCGGCGGGCTTCGTGGCCGCCACCCTCGCCGTCACGCTGCTCCGCTGAAGGAACCGGCAGGACCGCGTCGAGCCGATGCGGTTCGTGAAGCCTCGCGCGGTTTGCGAGGCTTTCTGCCTTTGTTGCCCGCGGCTTCAGCCGCCCCGGCATCCTGGCACCTGGCACCCCCCAAAAGCGCGAGGCCCGCGGGATTCGCTCCCGCGGGCCTCGCCTCGACCCGTCGCCGTCGTCCGGCCGTCAGGCCGTGAACGAGCTGCCGCAGCCGCAGCCGCCGGTGGCGTTCGGGTTGTTGAAGGTGAAGCCGCTCCCCTGGAAGGTCGACACGTAGTCGATCTCGGTGCCCTGCAGGTACTGCAGGCTGAAGGGGTCGACGAAGAGCCGGATCCCCTGCGACTCCAGCACCATGTCGTCGTCGGCCGCCTCGTCCTCGATGTTGAGGCCGTACTGGAACCCCGAGCACCCGCCCGGGAGCACCCCCACCCGCAGGCCGGCGCTCTCGGCGGCGCCCTGCTCCTCCATGTAGCGGCGCACCTCGGTGGCGGCCGTCGCCGTCAGCATGATCGGGCCGGCCGGAGCCTCGGTCTGGACGTCCGCCGCCGCGTTCTGCGTCTCCGTCTGCATCTGCTTGCCCCCGCATGAGAAGGTGAAGCGCGGGTAATGCAAGTCCCGCTGCCACAACAACTTGTAAACCCTCCCGCCCTGCAGGTTCCGGACCGCCGGGCCGCGGGAGAAGTTCGTTCACACGTGAATTATGCAGGCCCGCCCCGGGAGCGTCAATCCTGCCGCCGCCGCGGGCCCCTTCCGTCCCACCCGGCGGGGCAGCCGACTACCGCCCCGCCCTCCACCCTCCCGACACGCCTGGGGAGGCGCTCCCGACTGACGCGCCCCTCCCGCCGCGCCACCTTGCACCGGCGAAAAGGACATCGGGCGGACAGCGAATCGCAAGGGGGAGACCATGACTAGGAGCCTGGAGAGCGCGGCGGAGGCCGTCCAGCCGGCGGGGCTCGCCTTCGCGCTGGCCGCGGCGGCGCTGCTCGCGGCGGGCGGCGCGCGGGCGCAGGAGGGCGGGCGCGAGCTTCCCTTCGGGCCCGGCGAGCAGTGCGTCTACCGCGGCAGCACGCGGCTGGGGCGCATCGGCACGGGCACCATGGCCGTCGAGGGCGGCGAGGCGGTGAACGGGCGGCGGACCTACCTGCTGCGCTTCGACTTCAGCGGGCGCTTCGGCCCCGCGCGCGTCGAGGACCGCACCCGCTCGTGGTTCGACCCCGCGGAGCTGGCGTCGTACCGCTACACGAAGAGCGAGCGCTCGCCGCTGGCCTCGCGCAGCCAGGACGTGCGGATGGACCCCGGCGCGCGCCGCTGGCAGGCGGCCGGCGGCCAGGGCGGCGCCATGCCCACCGCCGCGCCGCTCGACGAGCTGTCGTTCATCTACTTCATCCGCACCCTGCGCCTGGCCGCCGGCGACGCCTACACCCTCGACCGCCACTACGAGGCAGGGCGCAACCCGGTGGTGGTGAGGGTGGTGGGGCGGGGGCAGACCCGGGTGCCCGCCGGGACGTTCCAGACCGTCGAGGTGGAGATGCGGGTGAAGGACCCCGCGCACTACCGCGGCGACGGCGTGGTGCGGCTCCACTTCACCGACGACGGCCGCCGCGTCCCCGTGCGCATCGAGTCCAGCATGCCCGTGGGCGGGCGCATGGTGCTCTCGCTGGAGTCGGGCAGCAACGGCTGCGACGCCGCCCGCCTCGCCCGCGCGGATTAGACCAGTGCGAAGTGCGAGGTGCGAAGTGCGCGGTGGATCGGCTCCCGGTCCACCGCGCTTTCGCATTCACACGTTTTCGCACTTCGCACCCAGGACTTCGCACTGCCGTTTGGGGCGTGTCCCTCCGCTGCGCTCCGGGCCGGGCTGCGCGCGCGGTAGGGCACGATACGACTGTGCCCAACCGCGCCGGGCCACCGCCGCGACGATACCCCGTGTCGCGGCGGCGTCCCGGCCCTGTCGGGCGCGCAT
>DASVWD010000009.1 GCA_036389795.1 Longimicrobium sp. | reverse complement strand
CGGGTCTGACTCAGGAACGGGCTCTCTCGCACCAATGAGCTTACCGACCTCTTTGCCGACGCCACCCGCCCAATTTATGCTCCCACACCCGTTTCATCCTCCGTGGTCGCGCGCAGCGCGGTGGTAGACTCAGGATGACATCTACCTCAGGACTCTGATTTCTGCGGAGGGGACTCACACGGAGTAAACGGAGTCAACAGAGAACCTCCGCAGTTCTCCGTTGACTCCGTTGACTCCGTGTGAGACATGCAGTTACGGATCTCCGCCCGTCGCCGGTCAGCGGCGGTCCGGCGCGGCGCGCGCGGGCGGCGCCGTCTCGGGCACCAGCGACACCTGCACGTAGCGGCCCGGGTCGAGGAAGCGGCGGGCGGCGGCCTGCAGGTCGGCGGAGGTGAAGGAGGCCGACAGCGGGGTGGCGGGGATCTGGCGCGGGTCCCAGCCGTAGCGGTCGTACGTCATCAGCGCGCCCAGCCAGTACTGGTTCTCGCGCAGGTCCACCTCGCGCGACCGCCGCTGCGCCTCGCGCACCTTCTGCAGGTCCTTGTCGGGGACGCCGCGCGCCTTCACCGAGTCGATCTCGGCCCACACCACCCGCACCAGCTCGTCCAGCCGCTCCGGCGCCGACCCGAACTCCACCACGAAGCGGTACCCCGGCCGCGGGTCGCGCTCCGCCGAGCCCGCGACGGAGACGCCGTAGGTGCCGCCCAGGTCCTCGCGCAGCCGCTCGCGCAGGCGGATCTCCAGCGCCTCGCCCAGAGTCCGCAGCAGCACCACGGTGCGCCGGTCGAACTCCACGGGGCCGTGGAAGACGATCTGCGTCCTGGCCTTGGGCTCCACCCCGCGCCGCACCGTACGCGTCACCACCCCCGCCGGCGCGCGGATCCCCAGGTCGCGCCACGTCTCCTTCCGCCCCTGCGACGGCAGCCCGCCGAGGTACGTCTCGACCAGCGGCTTGAGCGAGTCGGGGTCGAACGCCCCGACCAGGTAGAAGGTGAAGTCGCCCGCGTCGGCGAAGCGCTCGCGGTAGACGGCCAGCGAGCGGTCCAGGGAGATGGAGTCGAAGCTCGCCGGCGAGAGCGGCCGCGCGCGCGGGTGGTTCTGCGTGAGCACCGCGCTCAGCGTGTCGAAGAAGGCGGCCTCGGGGCTGGCGCCGCGGTTGGCCAGCATGGTCCGCGCGCGGTCGCGGTACGCCTCCCACGCCGCGCTGTCGCGCCGCGGGGCGGTGAAGTAGAGGTGCACCAGCTGCAGCATCAGCTCCGCGTCGCGCGGGCCGGCGTATCCCGAGATGCCCTCGCCCAGGTCGTCCACGTACACCCCCGCCACGGCCGTCTTCCCCGCCAGCCGCTTCTGCAGGTCCACGATGGAGAGCTCGCCCACGCCCCCCACCTGCGCCGCCGCCGAGGCCGTCGCGGCCGACAGGTGCGCCGAGTCCGGCAGGAGCGACTCGCCGCCGGGGCTCCGGCCGGCCAGGATGATCTCGTCTTCCTTGAAGTCGGTGGGCTTGAGCACCACGCGCACCCCGTTGGCCAGCCGCCACTCCGTCACCCCGATCTCGGGGACCTTCCGCTCCTCCACCACCCGCCCCGGCGCGGGCTTCCGGGCCAGCAGCGGCGCGTCGGACACGGCCTCCGCGTACGCCTCCACCGGCGCGGAGGCCACCGAGTCCGCCAGCGCCGCCAGCGCGGCTTCCGAGGGCGCCGGCGCGCTCGCCGGCCCGCTCACCAGCACCGTCCGCCCGCTGCGCGCCAGCGCCGTCCGCGCGACCGAGTCCACCTCCGCCAGCGCGATCCCCGGCAGGAGCGCGCGGTGCAGCTCGTACTCGGTGGCCACGTCCAGCAGCGGCCCGCCGTAGAGGTAGTGCCCGGCGTACTGCCCCGCGAACGCCGCCGACGGCGTCTTGCGGCGCTCCGCGTACATCTGCTCCCAGGAGCGCAGCAGGTCGGCCTTCTCGCGCTCCAGCTCGGGCGGCGTGAAGCCGTGCCGCGCCGCGCGCTCCGCCTCGGCGAGCAGCGCCGCCAGCCCGCGCTGGGCCCCGCCCTCCGGCACCTGGGCGGACAGGTAGTAGGCGTCCACCGGCCGCACCAGCGAGCCGCGGAAGGAGGAGACCCCCACCAGCGGCGCCCCGGGACGCTGGGTGATCTCGTTCAGCCGGTCGTCCAGCATCCCCGCGTAGAGCGACTCCACGATGGATTGGCGGTACGCCGACCGCGTGGCCCGCACGCGCGAGGGGACCATCCGCACCACGCTCACCGACGTCGACTGCTCCTCGGGGTCGGTCGCCACCGAGAAGCGCGGCTCCGCGTGTCCGGGGACGGGGAAGGCGGGGCGGGGGCGGGGGTTCGCGCGCGCCGGGATGCGCCCGAAGCGCTCGCGGATCATCGCCTCCACCCGCTTCGGGTCGAAGTCGCCCACCGCCACCACGGCCATCAGGTCGGGCCGGTACCAGTCGCGGTAGAAGCGCGTCAGGGCCTCGAGGTCGAAGCTCCCGAGCGTCTCCACGTCGCCGATCGGCAGGCGCTCCGCGTAGCGCGAGCCGGCGAAGAGCACGGGGAACTGTTTGTCCCGGATGCGCGCGCCCGCGCCGCGGCCCAGGCGCCACTCCTCGATCACCACCCCGCGCTCCTTGCGCGCCTCGGCGGTGTCGAAGGTGATCCCCGCCGCCCAGTCCTCCAGGATGTCGAGCCCCTTCTCCAGCACCCCGCCCGAGTCGGTGGGGAGCGAGAGCATGTAGACGGTCTCGTCGAAGCTGGTGTAGGCGTTCACGTCGGGCCCGAAGCGCATCCCCACCGACTCCAGGTAGTCCACCAGCTCGTGCTTGGCGAAGCGGCGGGTGCCGTTGAACGCCATGTGCTCGACGAAGTGGGCCAGCCCGCGCTGGTCCTCGTCCTCCAGGAGCGACCCGGCGTTGACCACCAGCCGCAGCTCCGCCCGCGCCGGCGGCTCCGCGTTCCTGCGCACGTAGTAGGTGAGCCCGTTCGCCAGCTTCCCGACGACCACCGTCGTGTCGCTCGGAAGCAGCGTGTCGGCGGCGGCGGCCGGCCGGGCGGGCGCCGTCTGCGCGACAACGGCAGAAGAAGCCAGAGCCGTCCATATTGCGAATGGAATAACAATTCGCGCGAGCGATGCGCCGTGAGCATTAGCTAGCTTATGCAAATTTACGTTCCTCCAGTACTTCGAATAGTTCATCACGGGTTTTGAACCTGTGACAGTTAGCGACCAGAGTTGTTAGACAGGTATGCGCATGCCTCATGAACGTGCGCATACATGCAAGGTCATCCGATGCATGTCCATGGTGAACAAATCGGCTGCGCAGGTCGTAGGCGGCTTTTATGTCCCTCGAAATTTGTCTTCGCTCCTCTGAACTTCGTCCAATCGTAAACGCGACCCGTTCCGCAACGTTCCCTAGGATGGGCTCGGAATTGTTCCTTAACATAAAGGATTCCAATGCCACAACGATGTACAAGAGCCTTTCTGAAAGTTCGCTCTGAAGCGTTGCTCGAGAGTAGAGAAATACCGAGTCAAGTAACTTTTGTTCAAAGTCTGTGAGTGAAGGCGAGATCAACAGATTACTCAAGATTCTCAAACCTGCGTCTAAGATGATATGACTGACCTCACGATTAATCGTCCAGAACATTCCGGACCCCACATTGGTGATCTTTGACGATTCACCTATATAATCCCCATTTTGGAAAAGGATATGTCTTGATACCTCAACATGTTGCCGGCCCAGAGGAACGCAGAACGAAGTCTCTGTGGGCTCGAATGCGGCTCGTGAGAATAGCCGCAGTAAAGCAAGGGAATCGGAGGTTTGCGCATGCGCTATCTCTTCAGCCCTTTGGCGTTCAGCTACAATGCTTACTTCGGCAACAGCCCTCCCTTGCATCTCCTTACGCTTCCGGTTGATCTCAGTCTCGAACGTAGATGTCATCTCTGGATGCGACGAGCTTATCTGCCGTAGCCAATCGTCTATTTCGTCTCCGGTAAGGGGTCTCAGTACGACTCTTCCGATCTGCAACGGCTCTTCCAGGAAGAGTTCGTAGATAGGTATCAACAGTCTATATGTGCTAATAGACTTCTCGCATTCGCGCAAAACAAAGGAAGTCGCACTCGCGTGACTGTCACCGAAAGTTTCAGACGCACAGACCCATTCGAACAGCTTTGAGAAAACAGTTTCTACAGAAACGGCGTCACGGAGATCAGGAGTCCGTTGGATCTTCTCAGCAAGTCTTCTTAGATCTCGAAACGCTTCACCCTCAATTCCAACAACCCCCTCCGGAGTGTACAGAAACCGCGCGATTTCCTCGCCGAAGGCATTCGTTCGCGAGGATGTTATCGGTCCGATAACATCTTTTTCTGAGATTTCACCATCGATATAAAGATTCGAGAATACACGGCCTGTGCCCTCATTTTCTTGATCAATGAGGGTGGTTGACAGGGTTGTACGGAAACCCGCCGCTTGCTCATCAAAGGCCTTCTGCGCAGAAGGGTGTAACTCCAGCTTCATAGAACTCCTGCTAAGCGGGTTCACCTCGCCAGGTTGATGTTCACGTACTCCGGCTCCCCGGTGACGTCGCGGACCACCAGGCGCCGCAGCCACGCGGGCGGGAGCACCTCGGTGTCCTCCGTGGGCAGCTCCACCTCGGCGAGGACCAGCCTGCGGCCGCGGAAGCGGTCGATCTCCCAGGTGAAGTCGCCCTCCTGCACCCGGTAGCGCAGCTTGCGCACGCGCCTGCCCTTGGTGAGTGACCAGAGGCGGCGGAAGGTGCGCTCGTCGGTCTCCTCCTCCAGCTCGAAGCGGCTGGTGCCCGCCCCCAGCTTCACCGTGCGGAAGTAGCGCACCGCGCCGTCCGTGCGCGTGCGCCGGAGCCGCTCGGCCAGCCGCTCGCCCGGGAGCCACCCCTGGTCGATCTCCAGCACGACGACGGGGAGCCCGTCCAGGCGCGGCATCCGCTTGAGCAGGAACTTGCGCTCGATCTCGCGGTTCGGGTGCCCCGCGCTCGCCACGCGCCTGCCCATCTCGCGCACCGACGCGAAGAACTCCGCCCCCTGCCCGTCCAGCCAGCGCCTCTGCAGCTCGTCGAAGCGCTCCTGGCGCTCGCGCTCCAGCAGTTTCGCCAGCGCGCGCAGGCCCGCCGCCCCGTCCTCCTCGCCCTCGGCCGGTTCCGGCGCGTCCGCCAGCTCCGCGGCCACGCGCGCCAGCAGCACGTCGGCGTCGTGCATGTCGCCGAGCACGTCCTGGAGCTTCTTGAGCTGCTTGACGGCGTCGCGCCCGCCCTCGATCTCGTCCTGGAACGGCTCGATCAGGTAGCGCAGCCGCTTGGCCGCGATGCGCGCCCGGTGCGCCTCCTCTTGGTGCTGCAGCGCGCGCACGTGCGCCAGGTGCCGCTCCAGCTCGTCCGCCTGCTCGCGGATCAGCCGCCCCAGCACCGCACCCAGCAGCGGCCCGCCCGCGGGGTCGTCCAGCTCCACCTCGACGCGGAAGAAGCGCAGCCGCCGGGCCAGCCGCCAGCGCTCGCGGGGGAAGTCCCTTGCCACCTCGCGCTGCAGGTCGGCCTCGGCGTCGGCCTTCTCCTCGCGCAGCTCCTCCAGGAACGCCTCCGCCCCGGCCCGCTCCGCGCCGGAGAGCTTCTCCACGCGCGGCTCCAGCCAGGCGATGTGCACCTCCGCGTCGCGCGCCGCCCCCGTGGCGTCGGCCAGCGCGCCCAGGCGGCGGCGGTCCTTGCGGCCGAGGCTCCCGCCCAGCCAGCGCCGGTACGCCCGCACCGTGCTGCGCAGGCGGCGCAGCCCCACACGGAAGTCGTGCAGCGCCTCCGTGTCGTCCGCGTCGTCCAGCCGGGCGTGCGCGGCCGCCGCCTCCTCCAGGAAGCGCAGCGCCAGCCAGCGGGCGCTGCGCTCCACCGGCAGGTCCAGCAGCTCGGCCGGCGTCCTCATGTTCTCGCTACTTCTCCTTCTTGCGGAGCCTGCGCAGCTGCCCCGGCTGGAGCGCCCACAGCAGCGTGGCGTTCCCCGCCGCCGGCGGGTCGTCGAACTCCAGCAGCACCACCGCGCCCTTCTTCAGCTCCACGAAGCTCTCGTGGCGCCCCGTCAGCAGCCAGCCGAGCAGGAACCCCAGGTGCGGCTCGTGCCCCACCACGGCGATGGTGGTGTCGGGCTCGTGCGAGCGCAGCCAGGGCAGGAGCGTCTCGGGCGCGCACTCGGGCGAGAGCTCGTTCACTACCGTCAGCTCCTTCCCGTCGTACTCGTCGGCCACGATCTCGGCCGTCTGCACCGCGCGCACCAGCGGCGAGGTGGCGATCAGGTCCAGCCGCGGCGCCTCCAGCGCGATCCCGTTGGCCGCGCGGCGCATGCGGTCGCGCCCGTCGCGGGTCAGGGGGCGCTCCGCGTCGGGCTTGCCGCTGAACGCCCACTCGTCGCGGTCTTCGGCGATGGCGTGGCGGATGACGAGCAGTTTCATGGGCCGGTCCTCTCCGTCCGGGTGGGTTCGGCGTCCAACCTAAGCAAAACCCGTTCAACCCGCACCGTTTGCGCTTCGGACGATGCGTTTTCCGGACCGCGAGCCGATTCGAACCGCGAGGTTCGGGCGTGTCCCTCCGCTGCGCTCCGGGCCGGGCTGCGCGCGCGGTAGGGCACGGTACGACTGTGCCCAACCGCGCCGGGCCACGGTCGCGCCCAACCCCCCGGCGCGCCCGCGTCCCGGCCCTCCGGGCGCGCATCCCTCACGCGGGGTTCGTGGCGGGCGCCGCCGTCGCGGGTGCCTGAAGACACCCGCTGGAACCACGGAAAGCCTCGCAAACCCCGCGAGGCTTCAACTGCGCAACCGCACGTCGCGCGGTGCCCGGTTCGTTGCGCGAAGCGCCGAGGTGTTCCCCTCTCCCGCAGTCTGGGAGAGGGGAGCGCGCCCTTCGTCCGCGAGGAACGAGCGGACCAGGGCGCGCGGGGGAGAGGGCCCCGCGGCGCAGCCGCCGGAGCCGCGGTCTGCTGACAAAACGACGGTGCGTGAGCGCGGCTGAACGCACTCACGCACTTCCGCACTCACGCACTTGTTTCGTACTTCCGTACCTCGTACTCCGTACCTCAAAAACCGTCCGCCACCTCCACCGCCACCTCCGCCGTCCCGTCCGGCGCGTAGGCCACCGACACCTGCCACGGCCGGCAGCACACCTCGCAGTCCTCCACGTATTCCTGGCGCGCGCCGCTGCCGGGGTCGAGCACGATGTCCACCGCCTCGCCGCAGTAGGGGCAGCAGACCGTGGCGCCCGTGTCGGCGGTGCCGTCGCCCAGGGGGAACTCCTCGTCCAGCCGCTCGTCGGCCCAGGCCGACGGGTCGGGGTTGTAGCCGTAGCCCATCGTCACTCCTCCGCCGCGAGCCGCGCCAGGAGCGCCACCAGCCGCGCCCGCTCGTCCGGCGCCAGGCGCTCCAGCACCTCGCGCTCGGCCGCCTCGCGCGCGCCGCTCGCCCGCTCGAAGCTCTTCCGGCCCCGCTCGGTGATCACCGCCCGCACGCAGCGCCGGTCCCCGGAGTCGGTCTCGCGCCGCACCAGGCCGTCCGCCTCCAGCCGCTGCACCAGCTGCGTCACGTTCGACTTCACGCAGCAGAGCCGCTCCGCCAGCTGCCCCAGCGGCAGCCCCTCCGGCGACTCGGCCAGCTGCTGCAGCGCCCGCAGCTTGGCCAGCGACAGGCTCCACGGCAGCAGGCTGCGCTCCAGGCGCTCGTGCACCGCCACACCCGCGCGCAGCAGCAGCGGCAGCAGCTCCGGCGACGCCTCTCCACGATCGTTCATGCCTGAAGGATGCGGCGCCCCGCGCGCCCCGGCAAGCCGGGGGCGGATGAGGGACATGACGGAAGCGGCAGCCGGGAAGTCCCGGCTGCCGCTTCGTCAGCGATCCCCCGCGGGAGCGCTTTAGTGGCAGGTCGCCGCGGTGATGCTGTAGTTCGACGTCACCGCGCCGCCCGAGGCCACCGTCACGCTGGGCGGCGTGGCCGCGGCCACGAAGGTCAGCGAGTCGCCGTTGGTGAAGGTGATCTCCGGCGCGTACCCCATGGTGTAGGTGCCGGGCGCCACCGCGAGCGAGTACGCCCCCGCCGGGTTGACCACGGCCGACACGGTGGTGGTCCCCGCGGTCGCCTGCGGGACGAACTGGGTCACGTTCACCGCCGCGCCGCCGCAGGTGGGCAGCGCCACGCCCTGCGCCACCGCCACCGTGCCGCCGATCCCGCCGCTGAAGCCGATCTCGGTGGCGCTCAGCACCGGGTGCATCACCCAGCGCCCCGAGTTGCCGGCCTGGTGCCCGAAGCTCTGGCTCACGTCGAAGTCCACCGACAGGATGGTCGAGGCGTTCTCCAGCGTGATCCCGCCGTCCGGCAGCTTCACCTTGAAGCCGCTGGAGCAGGTGCTCGGCAGCTGCAGCGTCCCCGTGGCCGTCACCCCCGCGGGGAGGTCGGCGCCGCTGGTGGCGAACACCTGGCCGGCGTCGGTCACCACGTACGCGTCGCACACCACGAAGCGCAGCTGCGAGTACGAGCCCGCCGGCACGGGCACCCCGTTCACCAGCGTGGCGAAGCTGCCGCCCGACAGCGTCATCAGGTCGATCCACCCGGTGGGCGTGCTCATCAGGTCGAAGCGGCCCGAGAGGCTGTCGGCGTCCGAGGTGCCCTGGAAGTAGATGCGGTCGATCTTGACCCACGCCTGCGCCAGGTCGCCCGGGGCGTCGTGCAGCCGGATCGTCACCCGCGCGCTGTCGCTCCCGGTCCCCCCGCCGTCGCAGGCGGCGATCGCCAGCGCCGCGAGCGGGAGCAGAACCTTCTTGCCGTGCTTCAGCATCTTCGTCTTCTCCGCTGATGTGTTCGCCGGCTCTCCCGGCCGTGCCCCCTTCGCTCCACGACGGTCTCCGCCGGGCCGCTCCCCGGGTGCGGGGGCTCAGCCAAACGGCCGTCGCGGTCGAGTGTGCCGCATAGACGCGCGAGCCCCCGGCGGCGTCACAAGGAGCCGGCGAGGGCTGTTAACTCGTTGCAGATTCTATACCTGGGTCGATTGGCGGGAGCGGCCGGCGGGGCTTCGCGAGGCGGCCGCGGCGGCATCCGGCAAAGTTTTCCGCGGCTCGCCGCTACTCCTCGTCCTCGCCGGTCATCATGCGGCGGTAGCTGTCGTAGCGGCCGGGGTCCACCGTGCCGGCCTCGGCGGCGGCGCGGACGGCGCAGCCGGGCTCGTGCACGTGCGTGCAGGTGGGGTAGCGGCACCCGCCCAGCAGCGGCTCGAACTCGGGGAAGTAGAACTGGAGGTTATCGCGGTCGATCTCCCAGAGCCCCAGCTCGCGCAGTCCCGGCGTGTCGGCCACCCAGCCGCCGCACTCCAGGGGAATGAGCTGCGCGGTCACCGTGGTGTGCCGCCCCTTGTTCACCGCCTCGCTCACCGCCGCCACCCGGAGCCCCAGCCCCGGCTGCAGCGCGTTCAGCAGGCTCGACTTCCCCACCCCCGAGGGGCCGGCGAGCGCGGAGAGCCGCCCGCAGAGCGCCTCGCGCAGCTCCTCGACGCCCACGCCCCGCTTGGCGGCGGCGAACAGCACGCGGTACCCCGCCTTCCCGTACGCCGCGAACGTCCGCCGCGCCTCGTCCTCGCCGGTGAGGTCGGTCTTGTTGACCACGATCAGCGGCTCGATCCCGGCGTCGGCGGCGATCACCAGGAAGCGGTCGAGCATGCGCAGGTGCGGCGCGGGGCGGGCGGCCGAGAAGACGACCAGCACCTGGTCGACGTTGGCCACGATCGGCTTGGGGCGCGGCGCCTTCCCCGGGGCGCGGCGGGCGAGCAGGGTGCTGCGGTCGTGCACGCGCTGGATCGCCCACACCGTCTGCGCGCCCGAGGCTTCGGGCTCCACGTCCACCCGGTCGCCGACCACCACCTTCTCGCCCGTGCGCTCCTCGCGCTTGAGCCGCCCGCGCAGCACCGCCTCCAGCACGCCGCCGGGCGTCTCCACCTCGTAGACGCCCCCCTGCGCGCGCAGCACCGTGCCGGTCAGCATCGCCCGGTGCCCAGTTCCCAGTGCCCAGTGCCCAGGAGCCGCCCCGCCGCAGGCGCACTCTCGCACTTTCGCACTCTCGCACTTTCGCACTCGGAAGAAAGCAAAGGGCACCCCTCCGGACGGAAGGGTGCCCCGAATCCGAGTCCGACGGGCCGGCGAGCCGTCATGCGGCCGCGAAGGAGGCCAGGGCCTCGCCCATCTCGCCCTCGCGCAGGCGCTTGAGCGCGCGGTCGCGGAGCTGGCGGATGCGCTCGCGGGTGACGCCCAGGATGTCGCCGATCTCCTCCAGCGTGTGCTCGCGCCCGCCCTCCAGCCCGAAGTACAGCCGGAGCACCTTGGCGTCGCGCGGCTGCAGCGTGCCCAGCGCCCGGTCGATCCGCTCCGAGAGGAGCCGCTCCTCCACCTCGTCCTCGGTGACGATCGCCTCCTCGGCGATGAAGCGGTCCATCAGCTGGCTGTCGTCGCTGTCGCCGATCGGCGCGTCCAGGCGGATCTCGGCGGCGTTGAGCGTCTGCAGGCTCTCCACGATCTCGGGGCTGAGCCCCGTGGCCTCGGAGAGCTCCTGCGGCGTGGGGTCGCGCCGCAGCTCCTGCTTCAGCCGCTCGCGCTCGCGGAAGATCTTGGCCAGGTCGCTGGCGCGGTTGAGCGGCACGCGCACGCTGCGCCCCTGGTTGGCCAGCGCCGAGAGGATCGCCTGGCGGATCCACCACACGGCGTAGGAGATGAACTTCACCCCCTGGTCCGGGTCGAACTTCCGCGCGGCGGTCACCAGCCCCACGTTCCCCTCCTGGATCAGGTCGGAGAGCGAGACGCCGCGGTTCTGGTACTTCTTGGCCACCGAGATCACGAAGCGCAGGTTGGCGCGCACCAGCTCGTTGATGGCCGCTTCCTCGCCGGCGCGCGCGCGGCGGCCCAGCTCGATCTCCTCGGCGGGGGTGAGCAGCTTGTGGGTGCTCACCTCCTTGAGGTACTGGTCGAGGCTGGACTGGTCCTCCGAGGGGAGGCCGAACTCGGTGTCCAGGCGGGGCGCCGTGCGCTTGCGCTTGCGTCCCGCCGTGCTCTTGCGCGCTGCCGTAGCCATGTCGTCAGTCGTATGATCCGCTCCGACGGACCGCCGCTTTCCGGGCTTTCCGGAACCAGGGCGAACCGTCACGGGCCTGCAAAACCTCTGCCTGAAACCTCCGCCGAAACGAAACCGCCCGGGGCGGGTTGCTCCGGGCGGGGAACGGACGGCGCGGGACCCTCGCCCACGCCTCTATTCCCGCCCTCCCTCCAGACAGCCGGCACTCCCGGCGGCATGCGCACGGCCCGGCGCCCGGCGGGTGCCGGGCCGGAGCTGCTCCGGTCGTGCTGCGGGGAAGTCCATTGCGAAACGCGCAAATCTTTCAGGTGTGCCGTGCTCCCGGCCGGTCCGCGGGGGCGCACAAGGTAGTCCCGTCTCCCCGCGCCGTCAACCGGTAGAACGCGCGCCGCGGCGCCGTTCCGCACAGGCTGGATACCGCCGCTTTCCCGCAAGGTTCCACGCCCTTTCGGGTCTTCCCCGAAGGTGCCGCGGGAGTGCATCTTCCGGACCGCCGGGCCTTTCTCCCGGCGTCCTGGTCGGCCGGGTCGGGCCGTGCCGGAATGGCAGCCCCGGGCCCGTTCCTGCCTCGCGCGCAGGACCGGAGGCGTCCGCGTCCCCCGGTTCGCGGCGCGTCCATACGTTGCGGCGCCGGCCGGGGATTCAGGTGATGGGAATCGGAACGGATCGGCTCACGCGGAGGACACGGAGTACGCGGAGCAGCCGCTTTCGACGCGCGGTCCTCCGGGTCCTCCGGGTGAGGTGCGCTCGTCGTCGTTTCGCGCCGCCAACGAGGTGCCCCGCTCGCGTGTCGTAAGAGGCTCCGCCACCGATGTAGCAGTTCGGGTGACAGTTGCCACGGGTGGAATACTGTATACATTCCGTCCGTTCTTTTCCTCTCGTCCCCCAACGCTGGAAAACCATGACGAGACGCTTTCTCACCGGCACGGCCGCCCTCGTGGTGCTCGCGGCGGCGTGCTCCCCGCAGAACCCCTCCCCGCAGCCGGCGCCGCGCGGCGGCGGGGCGGCCCCCTCGCGCGGGCCCGCGGCCGGCGCGCCGCGCACCGGAGACGCCCCGCAGCAGGGCGGCGCCCCCCAGCAGGGCGGCGGCGGCCCCGGCGGCGGCGGCCAGGCCGATCCGCAGCCCCGGCCGTACGCCTCGGTGGTCACGGCGCAGGCCGTCACCCGCGAGGGGATGTTCAAGACGCACCGCATCGGCAGCCGGCTGCTCTTCGAGATCCCCCGGCGCGAGCTCAACCGCGAGATGCTGCTGGTGAGCAAGATCGCGCAGACCACGCTGGGGAGCGGCTACGGCGGGCAGCAGACCGGCAACCGCGTGGTGCGCTGGGACCGCAGCGGCAACCGCGTTCTCCTGCGCGGCGTGAGCCACGACATCACCGCCGACAGCACGCTGCCGATCTACCGCGCGGTGCGGGCGGCCAACTACGACCCCGTGATCGCCTCGTTCAACGTGGAGGCGTGGGGCCCCGACAGCGCCGCGGTGATCGACGTCACCCGGCTCTACACCACCAGCATCCCCGAGCTGGGCCCGGGGAACGTGATCCGCGGGTCGATGGACCAGGCGCGCTCGTTCGTGGAGCGCGCGGCCTCGTTCCCGCGCAACGTGGAGGTGGAGGCCACGCACACCTACACGGTGACGCCGCCCTCGCCGCCCAGCACCCCCGAGCAGCTCCGCCCGCTCCCGCGCACGGCCAGCGTGCTGATGCACTGGAGCATGGTGAAGCTCCCCGACGACCCGATGCGGCCGCGCCTGGCCGACCCGCGGGTGGGCTTCTTCGCGGTCGACCAGCAGGACTTCGGGCTCCCCGAGCAGAAGGTGGCCGAGCGGGAGTACATCATCCGCTGGCGGCTGGAGAAGAAGGACCCCAGCGCGGCCGTCTCCGAGCCGGTCAAGCCGATCGTGTACTACATCGACCCGGCGACGCCCACGCAGTGGATCCCCTGGATCAAGCGGGGGATCGAGGCGTGGCAGCCGGCGTTCGAGGCGGCGGGCTTCCGCAACGCGATCGTGGCGCGCATGGCGCCCACGCCGCAGGAGGACCCCGACTGGAGCCCCGAGGACGCGCGCTACTCGGTGATCCGCTGGTGGCCCTCGACGGTCGAGAACGCCCGGGGGCCCAGCGTGGTGGACCCGCGCACGGGCGAGATCCTCGAGGCCGACATCGAGATGCACCACAACGTGATCAAGCTGGCGCGCGACTGGTACTTCGTGCAGGTGGCGCCGCTGGACCCGCGCGCCCGCCGGCTCCCGCTGCCGGACTCGATCATGGGCCGCATGGTGGAGTACGTGGTGGCGCACGAGGTGGGGCACACGCTGGGCTACCCGCACAACCAGAAGGCCAGCGCCACCTACCCGGCCGACAGCGTGCGCAGCGTGAGCTTCCTCCGGCGGATGGGGCACACCCCCACGCTGATGGACTACTCGCGCCTGAACTACGTGGCGCAGCCCGAGGACAACGTCCCGCCGGACCTGCTGATCCCCCGCATCGGCCCCTACGACATCTGGGTGACGCAGTGGGGGTACACGCCGATCCCCAACGCGCCCACCCCCGACGCGGAGCGGCCGACGCTGGACCGCTGGGCGCGCGAGCAGGACACCAAGCCCTGGCTGCGCTTCTCCACGCCCGGCACCTTCGGCGCCGACCCGGCCGACGTGACCGAGGCGGTGGGCGACGCCGACGCGGTGCGCTCGACCGCGCTGGGCCTGCGCAACCTGCGGCGGGTGATGGAGCTGCTGCTCCCGGCGGCCGAGAAGCCGATGCGCGACTACGGCGACCTGAACGACCTGTACACGGAGACCATCGGGCAGTGGCAGCGCGAGATGGGGCACGTGGCGGCCATCGTGGGCGGCGTGGACAGCCGCGAGCGCTTCGGCGGCGGCATCCGCTACGTGCCGATCGCGCGGTCGCGGCAGGAGCAGGCGGTGGAGTTCCTGGCCGAGAACGCCTTCCAGACGCCCGAGCTGCTGATCGACCCCGAGGTGGCCCGCCGCCTGGAGGTGGTGGGGACGATGGAGCGGATCGGCAACGCGCAGCGCGGGATCCTGAACACGCTGCTGAACGACCAGCGGCTGCGGCGCCTGGCCGAGTTCGAGGCGCTGGCCGGCTCGCGCGGCGAGGCGTACCCGCTGGCCGAGATGGTGGGCGACGTGCGGCGCGCGGTGTGGAGCGAGGTGGGCACCGGGCGCCGGATCGACCCCTTCCGCCGCAACCTGCAGCGGGCGTTCCTGGACATCGTGGACCAGAAGCTGAACCCGCCCGAACGCGGGGCCACGGTGGTGGCGTTCCCCGCCGGGCCGCAGCAGGGCCCGCCGCAGCCGCAGGGCGCGCCGGGCGAGGCGAAGGCGGTGCTGCGCGGCGAGCTGCGCGCGCTGGAGGCGGCGCTGCGCCGGGCGATCCCCGCCACCAGCGACCCGGCCACGCGCATGCACCTGGAGGACAGCCGCGACCGTATCGCGCGGATCCTCGATCCGGAGTCGTAAGGGAAGTGCGAGAGTGCGAAAGTGCGAAAGTGCGACAGTGCGAAAGTCGAACCGCATGATCGCACCAGGTAGGTGAGCGAAGGGGAGCCCACGGTGGGCTCCCCTTCGCGTTCGCGGGATTTCGGACGACCGGCTCGTCACCCGCATCCGTACTCTCGCACTTTCGCACTCTCGCACTTTCGCACTTCCTACCACCTCAGCACGATCTTCCCGAAGCTGGCGTTCTCCTCCATCCGCTCGTGCGCCTCGCGGATGTCGGAGAAGGGGAAGACGGTGTCGACCACGGGGCGGATGCGGGCCGAGGAGAGGAGGGGGAGCACCGAGCCCGAGAACTCGCGCGCCAGGGCGATCTTCTCCTCCAGCGGCCGGCTGCGCAGCACGGTGCCGATCATCTGCAGGCGGCGCCGGAGCAGCACCCCCAGGTCGATCTCGGCCTTCGACCCCGCGGTGGTGCCCACCACGATCACCCGGCCGCGCAGCGCCAGGACGCGCAAGCTGGCCTCCAGCAGCCTGCCGCCCACCAGGTCGAGCACGGCGTGCACGCCGCTGCCGTAGGTGGCCTGGTTGACGGCCTCGGCCAGGTCCTCGCGCTCCGTGTCGATCCCCACTTCCAGCCCCAGCTCCGCGGCGCGCGCCAGCTTCTCCGGCGTCCGCGAGGTGCCGATCGTCGTCGCCCCGGCGGCGCGGGCGAGCTGGACGGCGGCCGTGCCCACGCCGCTCCCCACGGCGTGGATCAGGAGCCGCTCGCCCATCTTCAGGTCGAGCTGGCGGAAGAGGGCGTCGTAGGCGGTGAGGAACGCCTCGGGGACCGCCGCGGCCTCCTCCCACGACAGGTTCTGGGGGACGCGGATCGCCTCGCGCTCGTGCACCACCACGAACTCGGCGTGCCCGCCCCCGCCCACGATCCCCATCACCCGGTTCCCCACCGCCCAGAGGCCGGCGCCCTCGCCCACGGCGTCCACCTCGCCCGCGTACTCCAGCCCCGGCACGTCGGCCGGGGCGCCGGGGGGCGCGGGGTAGGCGCCGCGGCGCTGCAGCAGGTCCGCGCGGTTGAGCGCCGAGGCGTGCACGCGCACGCGCACCTCCCCCGGCCCCGGCTGGGGGACCTCCCTCTCCTCCTGGACCAGCACCTCGGGGCCGCCCGGGCGGGCGATGACGATGGCTTTCATGAACTGAAGTGCGTGAGTGAGTGAGTGCGAAAGTCAAAGTGCGGAAGTACGAGAGTACGAAAGTACGTGAGTACGTGGACTTCGGCATCGGGGACCGGCACCCGCGCCGATCCCGTACTTTCGTACTCCCGTACTCTCGTACTTCCCTTCAGCGGTTCGCCCGCGCCCGCAGGAACGCCTCGATCCCCCGGGCGTGCGCGGCGGCCAGCTGGTCGACGAGCTGCGGGTCGCGCAGCGCGGCCTCCTGCTCGGGGATCGGCATGAACAGCGACTCGGTGAGCGCCGTGGGCATCCAGGTGGGACGCACCAGCGCCAGGCTGTTGAAGAGGGCGCCCCGGTTGGGGATCTTCACCACGGCCGCGATCTCCTGGTTCAGCGCGCGCGCCAGCTCGGCCGAGAAGGGGTGGAAGTAGTACGTGCTGGTGTGGTGCAGGCGGAACGGGTTCTGCCCCTCGCCGAACGCGTTGTTGTGCACCGACACCAGCAGGTGCGCGTTCGCCGCCACCGCCATCCGCGTGCGCTCGCCCAGCTCCACCGGCACGTCGGCCGTGCGCGTCATCAGCACCTCGGCGCCGGCGGCGCGCAGCTTCTCGGCCAGCCGCAGCGCGATCTGCAGGTTGGCGTCGGCCTCGCGCAGCCGCGTGGGCCCGGTCGCTCCCGCGGGCGGGTGGCCGGGGTCCACCACGATGCGGATCCCCCGCAGCGGCGCCGCCGCGTCGATCGGCGGCGGGCGGCGGATGCGCACCACCAGGGTGCCGCCCGGCTCGTAGAACGCCTGGTAGCCCCAGGGGATGCGCGAGAGGGTGGCGGTCGCCCGCGTGGCGCCCGGGCCCGCCGCCTCCATCCCGCCGCCGGTCACGAAGTCGTTCAGCCTGGGCGTGATCCGCGCCGGGCCCGCGCGGTAGACGGTCACGTCCACCGTGGCGCTGTCCACCCGCACCTGGAACGGCGCGAACCCGGCCGCGATCCGCAGCTCCGCCCCGTCGGCCGACGGCGCCAGCGTGGCGGTGGTCATGTCCACGGCCACCGGGGGCGCGGGCCCCGTCTCCAGGCGCACGGCGGAGGTGTCGATCCACGCGCTCGCCGTGTCCAGCCGCACCCGGTACTCCCCGCCCCGCCGCTCCACCAGCTGCACCCGCGCGCCGCGGGGGAAGAACCAGCGCGTGGTGCCGCCCGCGGTCGCGAGCCCCCGCACCGCGTCGGAGCCCGTCGCCAGCGTGTCCGCACCGCCCACGATCACGGCCGCGCGCGGGCCGGGGAAGGCGCCCTCGGGGAGCGCGGCCGCGGCGGCGGCGACGGAGTCGCGCGCGGCGGACCCGGGGGCGCGGTAGCTCACGCTCGCCTCCGCGCGCTCCTCGCCGCGGAACGCCTCCAGGCGCCAGGTGCCGTCCACCGGGAGGGGGAGGTAGGCGATGAAGGCCCCGTTCGGCGCCACCGGCACCTGCACCCCGTTGATCACCAGCGCCGCCCCGCCCGTCCCCACCGAGCCGTAGACGAAGGTGGAGTCCACCGCCGGGCGCGGGTCGCCCTGCCCCGGGTGGACCACGTCGATGGCGAGCGGCGCGGTGACTTCGGGGATCGGCGGCAGCCCCTCCGAGAGCGGCCGGTACGGCAGCGGCTGCGGCGCGCGCGGCGCCGGGGCCGGGGTGGGCCCGGCGCGCGGCGGGGTGCACGCGGCCGCGGTCCCCACGATCGCGGTGAAGACGGCGAAACCGCGGACGATGTGCAGGCTGATCAAACGGGTCTCCGAGTGTCGGGTCGAAGCCGGTCCCGCTCCGCGCCCGGTGCGGGTGCAAGCCGCGCGCCGGGAGGCGGGCGGACCTGGAGGTGATCCTGGTTGACCCCCCGCGTCCGCGCGCGCATCCATTCGCTCCGGCCGGCGGCGGGGACCAGCGAGCAGGGGTCGCGGATCGATGACGGAGAAAGAGGAAGCGGTGGCGTCGTTTCTCGCCGCCACGCAGACGTGGCTGGGGGGCGACCTGCGGGGTGCGCTCGACCAGCTCGCGCGGGCCGAAGCCCTGGCGCGCGAGGCCGGCGACGCGGGGCTCCTGGCCACGATCCTGGTGCAGAAGCCCGCGTGGCTGCGCGAGGCGGGGCGCGCCGGGGAGGCGCGGGCCGCCCTCCAGGCGGTCGAAGCGGGGATCGACGCCGTGCCGCCCGAGGTGCGCGGCATGGTCCTGGCCGCCCTGCGCATGGAGCAGGGGATCGTGGCCACCCAGGCCGGCGAGTTCGCCGCGGCCGAGCGGCACCTCCGCGAGGCCGAACGGATGACGGAGGGAGAGCGGTGGGCGCCCGTGCTCCTCTCGGACATCCTGGCCAACCTGGCCGCCCTCTACCTGGAACAGGGGAAGCTGGAGGCCGCCCGGGAGACCCTGGCGCGCGCCATCGACCTCGACCGCCGGACCGGGAACGTCCGGGCGCTCTCCAACGACCTGAACCTCCTGGCCCTGGTCTACCAGACGAGCGGCGACCTCGAAACGGCCGACGCCTACCTGCGGGAAGCGCTCGCCGAGGCGGAGAAGGGCGGGTTCCTCAAGGAGGCGGCCGACGCGCTGAGCAACCTGGCCGTGCAGCTGGACGAGAAGGGACAGGTCGAGCTCGCGCGCGCCGGCTTCGAGTCGGTGCTCTCGCTCTACCGCCGCATCGGCAACCAGGACGCCATCGCCAGCACGCTCTCCAGCCTGGGCGTGGTGGCGGCGAAGCGCGGCGACCACGCGGAGGCTCGCCGGCTGCACCAGGAGGCCCAGGCGCTGCACCGGCAGGTGGGGAACGCCGCCTACGCCCTGCGCGGCGACCTCAACCTCGCCCAGACGGAGCTGTCGCGCGGAGACGCGCGAGCCGCGCTCGCGCGCGCCTCGAAGGTGGTGGACGAGGCGGAGGCGCTCGGCCTGGTCGAGCTCCTGTGGCGCGGGCTCTGGCTGAAGGCGCGCGCGCGCGCCGCCACCGTGCGGGGCGCCGCCGACGCGAGCGAGGCGGCCCGCGCGCTGAACGACGAGGTCCTCCCGGCGTATGCGCAGGCCGCGGAAGCCGTGGAGCTGCTGCGGACCGGCATCGGCCGCCCCGAGGAGCGCGAGCAGCTCCTCTGGAACAAAGAGGACCTGTACGCTGAGGGGCTGCTGCTCAGCGCCACGCTCTCCCAGCGCTGGAACGCGTTCTACTTCAGCGAGCGCGCGCGGGCCCGCGCCTTCCTCGACGCGCTGGGCGCAGAGCGCCTGCAGCGCAGCGTGGCGGGGGACCCCCTGCTGGAGCGGCGCGAGCAGCTGGCCCGCGAGCTCACCGGGCTGCGGGACGGAGACCGCGAGCGGGCGCGGCCGCTGCTGCAGGAGCTGCGGCGGCTGCGGGCCGAGATCCGCTCCGCCGGGCCGCGGGCGGCCGCCGTTACCGACACGCTGCCGGGCCACGACGCGCTCTTCCGGGCGATCCCGCCGAAGACGGCGGTGGTGGAGTTCTTCGCGGGCCCCGGCGACCACCTCGCGGTGTTCGTGCTGACGAGCGAAGGGATGCCCGCGCTGACCGTCAACCGGCTCGGCAGGTTCGACCTGGGCGACCTGGTCGAGCGGTTCCGCACCGAGCTGACGACGCGGGTGGAGGGAGTCCCGACCGGAGAGGTGCTCTTCCACCTCCTCTTCGGGCCGGTGTGGGACGTGCTGCGGCCGATGGAGCGGCTGCTGATCGTCCCGCACGGGGCCCTCCACTACGTCTCCTTCGGCGCCACCTGGTTCCGGCCGGCCGGGGAAGGTCCGCAGCGGGTGTACCTGGCCGAGTCCGCCGCGCTCAGCGTCCTCCCCTCGGCGGCGTTCCTCCCGGTGTGCCTGGGGCTCGCCCGTCCGGCGCTGCGGAAGGGGGCCGCGCGGGTGCTCGGCAACCCCACCCGCGACCTTCCCGGCGCGGAGCTCGAGGCCGTCGGGGTCGCGGCCCGCCTGGGAGTCGCGCCGCTGCTGGGGAGCAGGGCCACGCGGGCGGCGCTACTCGACGCGCCGCCGGACCTGGCGGTGGTGCACGTCGCCTCCCACGGCGTGTACGACCCGCTCGACCCCCTCCTCTCCGGCGTCGAGATGGCGGACGGGCGGGTGACGGCGGAAGACCTGATGGAAAGCCGGATCTCGGCGGGCCTGCTCACGCTCAGCGGGTGCGTGACGGGGCTGGCGAAGCGCTACCCCGGCGACGAGCTGGCCGGACTGACGCGCGCGGCCGCGGCCGCCGGGATCCCCAGCGTGGTCACTTCGCTGTGGCCGGTGGAGGACCAGTCGGCCCGCGAGTTCTTCGCCCAGTTCTACCAGGCGCTCTCGCAGGGCCACCCGAAGGACCTGTCGATGCGGCTCGCGCAGCGGGCGCTCCAGGAAGACCCGGAGTTCGGCCACCCCGGCTTCTGGGCGCCGTTCGTCCTTTTCGGCGACTGGCGGTGAGCCCGGCGCGGGGCCGGGGACCCGCGCCGCCCGGGCGGCGGCCCTCCCGGAGGCCGGCAGGGGACCGGGTGCGGCGCGGGCGGCGGGGGGCACGCGGCCGCCCGCAGGACCAGGCCGAAAACGGCAGGGCGGACGAACGGGTGAAAGGCGCTCGCCGCGTCTCCTCCCGGTGGACGGAGGGAGCGGAACCGATCGGCGAAATCACCACCGTGCAAGCCCGGCGTGGTTATCGCCCGACCGCCGCCGGACGCGCGCGGGAGCGACGCGCGAGCCGCGCGCCGGGGTCGGGAGGGGATGCCGCGCGACGGCGCACGAGTTGCGCAAATGGCCCCGCGGCATTATCTTAGGGGCATACGACACAGCCAGTCTCCACCCCCTCGCGGGCACACATCGCTGCCCGCGTTTCTGTTGTTCCACCGTTCCAGCGAGGATGCCCGATGGTCCGTTTCCGTCTCACCGCCCCGCTCGCCGCGGCCGCGCTGCTCGCGCTCGCCGCGTGCTCCGACGACAGCCAGACCCCGCTCGCCCCGCCGGCCGCCCCCGCGGCCGCGCGCGTAGAGGGGCAGATCCCCACCCGCGCCCAGGAGCGGCCGGGCACCTTCGTGGACTTCACCGACGAGGCGCTGTGGGAGCACGTCGCCGCCGGCGGCGGGGTGGCCACGGTGGGCCTCAAGGCGCCGGGCGCGCCGCGCGGCTTCTACCGCGGCAAGGTGCTGGTCGACGCGCCCACCTGGAGCCAGGCCGGCCGCGCCGTCCTCGCCCAGCAGGGCGTGACGCTCCTGCAGCGCGACACCCTGCTGCCCACGCTCAAGGTGCGGCTGGCGAGCGTGGACGCGCTCAGGGCCGTGCGCAGGCTGGGCTTCGTGGACTACGTGGAGCCGGTGATGGCCGCCGGCGACCTGAACAGCCACGCCGGCGTGGGCGGATGCAGCTGGGGCGACCCGTGGACGGGCGACCGCCAGTACACCGCCTCGGGCGACGTCTACTCGCAGAAGTTCACCGCCATGGGGATCCCCTCCGCCTGGACGCTCTCCAGCGGCGCCGGGGTCACCATCGGCCTGATCGACACCGGGCTGTCGTCGGCGCAGGGGCAGTTCATGAGCACCTTCACCAGCGGTGAGAGCGCCGGGCGCAGCCTCCGCCTCCTGTACGTCTCGCCCACCTTCACCTCGGCGTACGACGAGTGCGGCCACGGCACCCGCATGGCCGGCATCATCGCCGCGCCGCGCGACGGGCAGAACGTGGGCGGCATCGCCTACCGCGCCAACCTGGTGAGCGTGCGCCACGCCAACGGGGTGGCCGCCGTCTCCAGCAGCGACGCCAAGTACGGCGTGCGCGGCGCCCTGCAGTACGGCTCGTGGGTGATCGCGATGGCGTGGGAGAGCCTGAACTGGTGGTGGCAGGTGTCCGACGAGATCGAGTACTGGCACTACAACTACGACGTGCTCTTCTTCGGCGCGGCCGGCACCTCCGGGTGCGGCGACGGCATCCTGGACAGCAACGTGGTGTTCCCGGCCGACATGCCCGAGGTGGTGGCCGTCACCGGCGTCACCTACCCCGGCGGCGGCGTGCCCTGCGGCATCCACCACGGCAGCGACGTGGAGCTCACCGCGTACCTCGACGTCCCCAGCACGGGCCGGTACACGGGCGACGTGGTGAGCATGGGCGGCAGCTCGAACGCCACCGCGGTGGTCTCGTCGGTGGCCGCGCTGGTGTGGAGCCGCAACCCCGCGCTCACGCGCGACCAGCTCCGGCAGCGCCTGTGGCAGACGGCGCAGTACTACCCGAGCCGCCACTCCGAGGAGGGCTACGGCGTGATCAACGCCTACCGCGCCGTCTCGGGGAACTGATCCGGGTGGTCGGTCTCGTCTCCGAGGTGAGGACGAAGCAAAGGAGCCCCGGTCCGCGAAACTGCGGACCGGGGCTCGTCTCGTTGTGCGGGCTCCGGTGCCGCTCCGGAGCCAGGCGGACGAAACCCCGTGTCCGCCTGTCTCCTGCGCGGGGGCGCGGAGCCTCCTCGCCGGCGCGTCCCGCCGGGCCGCCGGCTTGCGGGGTCTCCGCGCCCGCTCCGTGAGCCCCGCGCGCCCGCCCTCTCCCTGGTCCGCCGCCCCGGCGCACGCGCGCGGGTCTCACTCCGCCCAGGTTTGTGGGAACACACCGCCGCCGCGGCCTTCCGCGCGCGTGGCGGCCCCCGCTTCGATCCCGATCCCCCGCGCCGATGCCGGCCCCGCAGCCTCGCGCAGTCTGCGAGGCTTCCTGCGGTGGTTGCCGCGGCTTCAGCCGCCCCCGGCCTCCTTCCCTGCCTCCGTCCCCCTTGCCCCGCGCGCCGCTTTCGCGCATCTTCCACGCGCCCAACCGCTTACGCCGGCACCCGCCGGCGCGTCGTTTTTTCTCCCCCGCACGTCTCCCGGACCGTTCCCCCGATGAAGCGAGCCGTTCCCCTCCTCGCCCTGGCCGGCGTGCTGGCGGCCACGCCCGCCTACGCCCAGTTCGACTTCCTCACCGAGCTGTTCGACGAGGTCAACAGCATCACCGTGGCGCTGCAGGGGAGCCACATCCCCGGCTCCGGCGAGCTGCGCGCGCGGGAGGGCGACTGCCTGGGGATCGGGATCTGCGGCATGGCCGCCGAGGTGCTGATCGACCTCCCTTCCGTGGGCGGCGCCGACCTGGAGCTGGGGCTCGGCACCAGCTTCCTGCGCGGCTTCGAGGCCGCCGAGCCCACGCTGGACCTGCACGGCTCCCTGCGCGCCTTCCCCACCATCACCGCGTACGCCTCGCTCCCCGAGCGTCTGGGGCTGGGGATCGCCGACCCGTACGTGGGCGCCAGCTTCGGGCTCACCACGCTGTGGCACGCGCGCGGCTACGACCCCGAGGGCGTGGAGTACGAGCTGGAGGCCGAGACCTTCGAGTTCGGCGTCTCGGCGGGGATCTACCTGCTGAAGCCGCGCGGGCTCTTCGTGGAGGCCGGCTACCGCTGGCGCAGCTTCGAGAGCGTCGACTGGGAGCTCCCCGAGGCCGCCTCCGAGCGGCTCCCCGCCAACTGGCCGCGCGACCTGGACCTGAGCGGCTGGCAGGTCTCCGTCGGCTGGCAGTTCCGCCTGCGCGGCGACGAGGACGAGCCGGCTACGCCCGCCGCGACCACCCCCCCGCCCCCGGTCCCCGCCTCCGGCACGTGGACCTCGCGGGAGAGCCTGTGAACTGAAGTACGGAAGTACGAGAGTACGAAGGTACGGGGTCGGTGCGAAGGCTAGCGCAGGCGCGCGGAGACATCGCCTCGTCCCGCCGCCGAACGAAAGGAGCCCCCGGAGGACTCGCCTCCGGGGGCTCTTTCTGCACGTGGTGCTCGTACTTTCGTACTCCCGTACTTCCGTACTGGAAGTTACCGTCCCCCGTGCATCCGCACCTCGCCCTCCAGCCCGCGTCCGCCCTGGATGGCGGGCGGCAGCGGCAGCTCGGGGAAGAGCAGCTTCCCTTCGCTCAAGCTGGCGCCGCGCAGCGTCACCGAGAGCGCCTGGTCGATCGACTCCACGGGGTGGACCTCCATCTGCTCCACCACCTCGCGCGGCAGGTCGTCCAGGTCCGCCTCGTTCTCCTTCGGGAGCACGATGGTGCGGATCCCCGCGCGCCAGGCGCCCAGCAGCTTCTCCTTCACGCCGCCGATCGGGAGCACCCGGCCGGTGAGCGTCACCTCGCCCGTCATCGACACGTCGGCGCGCACCGGCGTGCCGCTCAGGACCGAGACCAGCGCCGCGGTGAGCGCCACCCCCGCCGAGGGACCGTCCTTGGGGATCGCCCCCGCCGGCACGTGGATGTGGATCTCCGAGCCCCACGCCTTGCGCGGGTCGATCCCGTAGCGCACCGCGTTGGCCCGCGCATAGGTGAGCGCCGCCCGCGCCGACTCCTTCATCACCTCGCCCAGCTGGCCGGTGAGCACCAGGTTGCCGAAGCCGGCGGAGGTCCCCTCGCTCTCGGCCGCCGCGGCCGCCGTGCTCTGCGCGGTGCGGGTCTGCGCGCTCACCTCGATGAACATGATGTCGCCGCCCGTGGGGGTGTAGTACATCCCCGTGGCCACGCCCACCTGGTCCTCGCGGTTGGCCCGCTCGGGGTGCACCTTGGTGCGGCCCAGGAACTCCTTCACCCGCTCCTCGTCGACCGAGACGATGCTCAGGCTCCCCGAGGCGATGCGGCGCGCCGCCTTGCGGGCCAGCTTGCCGATCTCGCGCTCCAGCTGGCGCACCCCCGCCTCGCGCGTGTACTCGGCGATCACCGCCTGCAGCGCCTCCTCGGTCACCTCGAACTCGCCCGGCTCCAGGCCGTTCTCCTGCTCCTGGCGCGGGAGGAGGTAGCGCTTGGCGATCTCCTTCTTCTCCATCTCGGTGTAGCCGCGGAACTCCACCGCCTCCATGCGGTCGTACAGCGGCGCCGGGATGTTCTGCGCGTAGTTCGCCGTGGCGATGAAGAGCACCTCCGACAGGTCGAACGGCACGCCCAGGTAGTGGTCGGTGAACTCGTGGTTCTGCGCCGGGTCCAGCACCTCCAGCAGCGCCGCCGAGGGGTCGCCCTGCAGGCTGACGCCCAGCTTGTCGACCTCGTCCAGCAGGAGCACCGGGTTGCGGCTCTTGGCCTGCTTGAGCGCCTGGATGATGCGCCCCGGCATGGCCCCCACGTAGGTGCGCCGGTGGCCGCGGATGTCGGCCTCGTCGCGCGCGCCGCCCAGGGCGATGCGCACGTACTTGCGCCCCAGCGCCCGCGCGATCGACTTGGCGATGGAGGTCTTCCCCACGCCCGGCGGGCCCACGAACAGCAGGATCGGGCCCTTGGCCGTGGCGCGCGCCTTGGCCTCGGTCACCTGCTTCTCGATCTTCTCCTCCACGCCCTCGCCGTCGGCGGCGGCGTCGGTCTCCGCCTGGGAAGCCTCCGCGTCGGGGACGAGCCCCGCCTCGGCGGCGGCCTCCAGCACCTCGGCCTCCAGCGCGCCGCCCTCCAGCTCGGCCTCGTGGACGGCCTCCTCCTTCGCCTCGGCCGCGGCGCGGCGGGCGGCCAGCTGGCGCACGGCCAGGAACTCGAGGACGCGGTCCTTCACGTCCTCCAGCCCGTAGTGGTCCTCGTGCAGGATCTCCTCGGCGGCCACCAGGTCCAGGTGGTCGTCGGTGCGCGTGTTCCAGGGCAGGTCGGTCACCCACTCCAGGTAGGTGCGGATCACCTGGTACTCGGCGCTCTGCGGGTTGGTGCGCTCCAGGCGCCCCAACTCGCGCAGCGTCTCCTCGCGCGCGGCCTCGGGGAGCTCCAGCGACTCGATCTTCTCGCGCAGCTCCTCGATCTCGCGCCCCTCGTCCTCCTCGCCCAGCTCGCGCTGGATCGCCTTCATCTGCTCGCGCAGCAGCATCTCGCGCTGGCGCTCGCCCAGCTCCTCCTGCACCTGCGCCTGGATCTCCTCCTGCGCCTCGATCAGGGTGAGCTGGCGCTGCACGATCAGGAGCAGCGAGCGCAGGCGCTCCTCGACCGAGAGCACCTCCAGCAGCTTCTGCTTGGCCGTGGTGTCCATCTCCACGTAGAAGGCCACCAGGTCGGCGAACTGGCCGGGGTCGGTGATCCCCTCCATGAACTGCTGGAGCATCTCGGCGGGGATGCCGCGCCGCTTCCCCAGCTCGGCCGCGCGGTCGCGCAGCTCCTTGTACAGCGCGATGAAGGCCGGGTCTTCGGCGTTCACCGGCTCCAGGTCCGTCATCTCGCGCACGTGCGCGCTGAGCCCCCGGTCGGGGGTGGGCAGGTACTGCAGCGCCAGGGCGCGGTGCTCGCCGTGGATCAGCAGCTGCACCCCGCCCCCGCCGCGCTGCACCTGGGCGATGCGCACCACGGTGCCCACGTTGTAGAGGTTGTCGGCCTCCACCTCGTCGCGGTTCTCCTTCTGTGCCACGGCCAGCATACGGCGGTCGCCCGCGAGCGCCGCCTCGATGGCCTGCAGCGTCCCCGGGCGCCCGGCCGAGATCGGCACGGCGGTCCCGGGGAAGATCACGGTCTCCCGCAGGGGGAGGACCGGAAGCGTCGTTCTCTCGCTCATCGGATATTCCTTTCAATCCGGTCGCCGCCCCGGCGTGGGGCGGCCGCTGGACCGGTCGCTCAGCATTTCCCTTGCCGGAGACGGGATACCCCCCAATCCGCCGCGCGTGCCCTGGAAAACCCGCGTCCCGCCTGCACTTGCGTGCGCCCGCGGCCCGACTGCCGGAAGGGCGGAATGCAATCATTCAGGCATGAACCATCCTGTCTGATCGGCAGGAAATCGGACGGCGTCGAGTCGGCGGATACGGGGGCCTGTCTCTTGAGCTCCACCGTCGAGCGCCGGGGTGCGAGCGGGTGAACCCGCCCGCTGGAACCACGGAAAGCCTCGCAAACCCTACGCGGCTTCAACCGCATCCCGCACGTAGTTTCGTCGCGCGCAGCGCCGAGGTGTTTCCCCTCTACCGCGCAGCGGGGGAGGGGAGCGCGTCCTCTGGCTGCGAGGAGCGAGCAACCGGGGACCGCACGGGGGAGGGGGCCCGGTTTGCCTCGCCCTTCCGGTCCGGTTATGCTGTCGGTGCTCCCGAGACAGGACCTTTCGCCCGCGACGGCCCGTGTCCGACGACCGCCCGCAGTCCGCCGCCTCGTCCGCGCGCCGCGCCACCGGCGACCCCAGCGTCTTCCTGATCCCGGAGGAGAGCCTTCCCCCCGGGTTCGCGGAGAAGGTGGACGACCCCGCGCTGGTGCCCGTCCCCCCGCGCCCCGCCGCCACCGTGGTCCTGCTGCGCGAGGGCGGGGGCGGGCTGGAGGCGCTGCTGCTCCGGCGCCACAAGCGGAGCGGCTTCGCGGCCGGGGCGTGGGTCTTCCCCGGCGGCGTGGTGGACCCGCGCGACTCGAGCGGCGAGGTGGCCGACCGGCTCGACGGCCCCACCCCGGGCGAGTGGGCGGAGCGGCTGGAAGTCGATGCGGCCGAGGCGCTGGGGTACGTGGCCGCCGCCATTCGCGAGGCGTTCGAGGAGACGGGGATCCTGCTGGCGCGCCCCGATCCCGAGGGCCCCACCCAGCTCCACGACGCCGAGAGCATGGCCGTGGCGCGCCGGGCGCTGCTGAACGACGTCGTCTCGCTCCGCGACGTGGCGGTGGGGAACGGGCTGCGGCTCATGGGCGACGCGCTGGTCTACATCGCCCACTGGATCACCCCCGAGCCCGAGCCGCGCCGCTACGACACCCGCTTCTTCGCCGCGCGCGCGCCCGAGGACGCGGCTTGCGAGGTGCACGACGCGGAGATGACCGACGCGGTGTGGCTCCCCCCGCGCGAGGCCGTCGAGCGCTTCCGCGCCGGGCAGATGAAGCTGCTGCCGCCCACCGTGCGCACCCTGGAGCAGCTCGCGTCCTTCGCCGATTTCGGCGCCCTGCGCGCCGCGCTGGAAGACGCCCCCGTCCCCACCATCCTCCCCCGCATGCGCCGCGACCCCGGCGGCGTCTCGATCGTGGTGCCGCCTCCCGCCTGATCTTCAGGCGAAACAGACGAGCGGCGCCGCCCGCCGCGGCTTCAGCTTCCTCTCCCTGTCCCGTTACCCACGCCCCCCAGCACACGCGTGCGCTCCTTGCGCCCGACCGCCGGGAGGTAAGCGGTGGTGCGCGCGAAATCCGAATTCGAACGCGGCGGTCTCGACGCTCACATTCGTCACTATAGGGAATAAGACTTCCTTTCAGTATATTGTCTAAAAAGACGCGCACCGAACGGAGCGCGCACCTCTCTCCCATAAAAGACTCCGGTATGGCTTAGAGGCGGTACCGACCGAAGTCCACGAGGGAGGTGCTCCATGTCAGGCCTACCTGTCCAGCTCACCGCGGTGGCGGCGCTCTCGTTCGTTCTCGGCGCCTGTCGGGACGCGCCGAGCGCGGCGGTGCTGGCGAGCGCGATCCGCGTCGATTCGCCCGCGGAGCGCTCCGTCCTCGTCGCCGACACCTTCCGCATTACGGCGGTCGTGGTGGATGCGCGCGGAAACGCGCTGCCCGACGCCCGGGTCGGCTTCCGGTCCGACCGTCCCGAAGTGGCCTCCGTCGACTCCATGGGGCTGGTGACGCCGCACGGGCCGGGTACGGCCGAGATCACCGCCTTCTTCCGTGATTTGCGGAGCGCGGTTCGGCTCCACGTCTCCTGGGGCGCACTCGGCGAGCTCGCGCTGGAGACGCCGCCGGGCGGCGTCATCCGCGCAGACATGTGGGCGCTGAGCCCGAGCTACGTGCACTTCACCGCGCGCAGCGCCGCGAGTGGGACCAGCGTCTGCGGCCAGGTGCCGCTGCAGTTCCAGTCGGATTCTTCGGTGGCTGTCGCCGTCTACGCGCCGCTTCCAGGAGACCCGTGCACGATCCGGATCGTGCCGCGCGGCCAGGGTAGGACGACGCTGACGGTCACCGGCCCCGGGATGAGCGCCAGCGCCGACGTGGAGGTGACGAGCAATCGGTACTGGTTCGGCCTCGAGCGCGAGGACGGCCGCGCGGAAGTAGCCGCGATGCCCGGCAGCACCGTGCGCTACCGGGTCACGGTACTGGACGAGACCGGCCGGCCCGTCGCGGGACTTGCGCTACTCTTCAGCGGGTCGCCGGGCAGAGTGCGGCCGGAGACGGCTTCCACCGACTCCGCGGGGACGGCGAGCACCGCATGGACGCTCCCGAACTCGAGGGCCGCGGCCTGGCTCTCCGTCACTGCGCCGGACGGAAGGGTAACCTACGCCCAGGCGCGCCAGGCGCTGAAGGACGCGCGGGACTTCCAGTGGCGTTTCGAGCGCGACGAGGGCAGTCCGGAAACACCCGCACTGGCCGGAAGCACCGTGCGCTACCGGGTCACGGCGCTTGACGACACCGGCCAGCCCATTCCCGGGGTGACTGTCTACTTCAGCGGATGGCCGGGAGACGTGAGGCCGCAAGGAGCCACCACCAACTCTGCAGGTATCGCGAGCGTCGACTGGACGCTCCCGTGGTCGGGGTCTACGGCTACGCTCTACGTCCGTGCGCCGGACGACTGGAGCACCTATGCGCAGGTACAGCAGGCGCTGAAGAGGATCCGGTGGCGCTTGGAGCGCGAAGATGGCAGCGCGGAAGTATCCCTCCCGCCCGGCAGCACCGTCCGTTACCGGGTCACGGCTCTCGACGAGGCAGGCGGGCCCGTCTCCGGACTGCAAATCCGCTTCACCGGATTTCCCGGAACCGTGAATCCGACATCGGCGGCCACGGATGCCACCGGCACGGCGAGCGTTGCCTGGACGCTCCCCGGGCCGGGGTCATTCGCCACCCTCCGCGTGCTCGCAGCCTTTGCCAACGTGGTATACGCGGAGGTCAACCAAGCGCAGACGCGCTACAGGTTGAGCATCGATCGAGAGAACGGCGCTCTGGGGGAGCCCGCCGTGGTCGGCACCACGCTCCGGTACTCGTTCACGGCCACCGATGAGGAGGGGACGCCGGTCGCCGGGGTGAGGCTGGACCTCCAGGCGTCGGGCGCGTTGAGCGACATGGTGGCGATCACCGACGCGGCGGGCGGCGCCAGCGTCGCGTGGACGCTCCGGACGAGATTGACCCCCAACTACCCGCATCCCTATCTCGACCTCTCCCGCAGAGCCACGCTGTCGGTCTCGGGAACCTGGCCCGATGGGAGTCACCTTGAAGCGGCGGACTCCATACTGCTCGATCCTGGCGCGCCAGCCGGGTTCCTGATTCTGATGGCGCAAAATCACGGATACAACCTGCGGTTTCCTTGCCACTGGCACGAAGTGCGGGCCGACACGGTGAGGCCGCTGGCATCTACGTCTCCCGACCCCATGTGGCGGGGCACCTGCGAACCTCTGGGCATCCGGATCGGCGTGAGCGACCGCTACGGCAATCCCGTTATCGACCACACGCTTCCCGAAGTCACCGCGGACTATCCGGCTGCACTCGAGGGCGGGAGCACGGTGCTCTTCCCGCCGTCTCCTTGGAGCTTCGATTACTACGGTCTGTATGTCTGGTCGGTCGCGAGCTACCCGCTGCGCACCACCCGCGCGAGTCCCTGGGTTCAGGGGCTCACGCTGACGCTGCGGCTTCCGGGCGTACCGTCGGTCTCGCCCCGAACGGTGACCGTCATCCCGTGGTGCAGCGACTGCCCTTCGCAGACGCCGTAGAGATTCGCCTTCCCCGGTCCAGGTGCGCCGGTCGAAGCCGGCGCGCCTGGGGACCCGCTTGACTCCCCCCGCGGGGTCCGGTAGCCTTCACGCATCCCCGCCACCGCCGACGCGCCGCGCCCCGCCGGGGCCGGCGCGCGCGTGGCCGCCCGGCGCAGGCAGTACCCCCGCGAGGCACGATGTCGCAGCGTCCCACCACCCTCGGCGCCCTGCGCGCCGCCGGCTACCGCACCCGCTCCGTCAAGACCGAGCTGCGCGAGAACCTGATCGCGCGGCTGAAGGCGGGCGGCACCCTCTTCCCCGGGATCGTGGGGTACGAGGACTCGGTGGTGCCGGGGATCGTCAACGCCGTGTTGGCCCGGCAGAACTTCATCCTGCTGGGGCTGCGCGGGCAGGCCAAGAGCCGCATCATCCGCCAGCTCACGGGGCTGCTGGACCCTCTGGTCCCCGTGCTGGCCGGCACCGAGACCAACGACGACCCCTTCGCCCCCATCTCCAAGCACGGCCGGCAGCTGGTGGAGCAGGCGGGCGACGACGCCCCGATCGAGTGGATCGGCCCCGACCGGCGCTACGTGGAGAAGCTGGCCACCCCCGACGTGACCGTGGCCGACCTGATCGGCGACATGGACCCGATCCGCGCCGCGCGGGGCGGGCACCTCCTCTCCGACGAGCTCACCATCAACTTCGGGCTGCTCCCGCGCGCCAACCGCGGCATCTTCGCCATCAACGAGCTGCCGGACCTGTCGGGGAAGGTGCAGGTGGGGCTCTTCAACGTGCTGCAGGAGGGCGACGTCCAGATCAAGGGCTACCCGGTGCGCCTGCCGCTGGACGTGATGATGGTCTTCAGCGCCAACCCCGAGGACTACACGGCGCGCGGCAAGATCATCACCCCGCTCAAGGACCGCATCGGCGCCGAGATCCAGACGCACTACCCGCGCACCCCCGAGGAGGGGATGGCCATCACCCGGCAGGAGGCGTGGCTCCGGCGCGACGGCGTCCCCGTCGAGGTGCCCCCCTTCATCGCCGAGCTGGTGGAGCGCGTGGCGTTCCTGGCGCGCGACGACAAGCGCATCGACCGGAGGAGCGGCGTCAGCCAGCGCATGCCGATCTCGGTGCTGGAGACCGCCGTCTCCAACGCCGAGCGCCGGGCGCTCGCGGCGGGCGAGGGGCGCATCGTCCCCCGCGTGGCCGACGTGTACGCGGCGCTCCCCTCCATCACCGGGAAGATGGAGCTGGAGTACGAGGGCGAGCTGCAGGGCTCCGACGCCATCGCCCGCGACCTGATCGCGGCCGCCGCGCGCGACCTCTTCGACCGCACCTGGGACGCCGACGACCTGGGCGACGTGGTGGAGCACTTCGACCACGGCGGCGTGCTGCAGATCTCCGACGGCGCCGGCGCCGACGCGTGCCTGCAGGGGCTCCAGGGGGTGCCCGGCCTGGTGGAGGCGCTGCGCGAGGCGGGCCTCTTCGACGAGGACGACCTGGGGGTGACGGTTGCGGCGGCCGAACTGCTGCTGGAGGGCCTCGCCGCGCACCGCAAGATCAGCCGGGCCGAGAGCGGCACCTACTCGCGCGCCCGCCCCGAGCGGAAGGGGAAGGGCGGCGGCTCCGGCGGCTTCAGCTTCGGCGGCAGCGACGTGTTCTGAGGCGAAGGCTTCCTTTCCCCCGGAGCGCCGCTAGATTCGGATGGAGTTCCTCTTCGTATCATCAGCGCCCGCCCGGCCGCGCGCCGCGAACGCAGGACGTATGAAGAAGGAACCTGATCCCGAGCTGCGCGCCGAGTACGACTTCAGCACGGGCGTGCGGGGGAAGTACGCCGAGCGCCACCGGCAGGGCCCGGTCCGCACGCGCGAGCGCAGGGTCTCGGTCTTCCTGGCCCACGGCCCGCGCGACCGCTTCTTCGCCCGGAAGATCGCGGAGCGGCTGCGGGAGCACGGCGTGCTGGCCTGGGCCGAAGAGGCGGAGGTCGGGGCGGGCGAGTCGCTGCGCGGGAAGCTGGCGGCGGTGATCGGCGAGGTCGAGTACCTGGCCGTGGTCCTCTCCCACGACTCCGCCGCTTCCGAATGGGTGCGGACGGAGCTGCCGGACGCCGCCCGGGCGGAGCTCGCGGAGCACTACGTTCCCACCCTGGTGTTCCTGGTGGAGCCGGTCGAAGTGCCTCCCTTCCTGCGCGACCGGTTCAGCACGGACTTCACCACGCCGGAGCGCTTCGAGGAGTCCTTCCCGCGTCTGCTGAGCGGAATCGGGGCGCTGCTCGAGCCGCTCGACCGGGAGAGCGAAGGATCCGCTCCCGAGCCCGGGCGGGCCGGACCTTTCCGCCGCGCGCGCCGGTAGAAGCGCGCCAGCCGCATATCCTCGAGCGCGCCGGCGGCGAGCCGGCGCCACCGTTTCCCCTTCGACCGGCCACTCCGTAGCGTAGCCGCCGCACCGGCGGCGCCGTCCGGGTGCGCCGACTCCACCGACTCATCCGTGAGCGACCGGCTCCCGCCGCGTCGCCGAGCCACGCCTCCAGCCCGAGCCGCACGGCCCCCACCGTCGCCCGGCCATGGTCCCACGGCGGCAGCCGTACGCCCGCCGTCCCGCGACACACCGCTCTACCCGCATTGACACCGATGACCGCCGTCCCGCTCCTGCGCGCCGCCGCGCTCCCGGCCGCCCTGCTGGCCGCGCTGCTGTCCGTCGCCCGCCCCGGCGCCGCGCCGGGGCCCGCGCCCCTCCCCACGCTCCCCGCCGACACGGTCCGTCCCCCGGCGCACGCCGACGAGGGGGTGCCGGTGCCGGGGATCGAGGTGCTGCTGCGCGACTCGCTGCACCTGGTGCGGGGCCGGCGCGTGGGGCTCATCACCAACCACACGGCGGTCACCCGCGACGGGAGGAGCGCCGTGGACGTGCTCTTCGCGGCGCCGGGGGTGCGGCTGGTGGCGCTCTTCGGGCCGGAGCACGGCATCCGCGGCAGCATCGACGGCGGCGAGCGGATCGGCACGGCGCGCGACCGCAAGACCGGGCTCCCCGTCTACTCGCTCTACGGCGCCACGGAGCGGCCCACGCCCGAGATGCTGCGGGGGATCGACGTGCTGCTCTTCGACATCCAGGACATCGGGGCGCGGCCGTACACCTACGTGTGGACGATGACCTTCGCCATGGAGGAGGCGGCGCGGCGGGGGATCCCCTTCGTGGTGCTCGACCGGCCCAACCCGGTGACGGCGCGGGTGGAGGGGCCGCTGATGCAGTGGGAGATGCGCCGCCGCGGGCCGCTGATCACCGGGGCGTACCCGGTGCCGCTGCGCCACGGGATGACGGCGGGGGAGCTGGCGCGCTACGTGAACGCCGAGTACCGCATCGGCGCCCGCCTCTCGGTGGTGCCGGTGGAGGGGTGGCGCGGGGGGCGCTGGTTCGACCAGACGGGGCTGCCGTGGGTGAACCCGTCGCCCAACATCCGCAGCCTGGACGCGGCGCTCAGCTTCTCGGGGCTGGTGATGCTGGAGACCACCAACCTGAACGTGGGGCGGGGGACGAGCGCGCCGTTCAGCTACGTGGGCGCGCCGTACGTGGACGGGGCCGAGCTGCTGCGGCGGGTGCGGCGCTACAACCTGCCGGGCGTGCGCTTCGAGCAGGCCGACTGGACGCCGCGCGGCGACGGGTGGATGCAGTTCCGCAACGAGCGCTGCCACGGCGTGCGCCTGTACGTCACCGACCGCGACGCCTACAAGCCGGTGCTGACGGCGCTGGTGTTCCTTTCCGAGATCTACCGGATGAACCCCCGGAGCCTGGGGATGGGGCCGATGCTGCAGATGCTGGGGAGCGAGTGGGCCCCGGCCGCCGTGCGCCGCGGCGAGGACCCGCGCACGATCTACGCCCGCTGGGAGCGCGAGAACGCGGCCTGGGAGCGGCGCATCGCCAGGTACCGCCTGTACCCGGCGGGGTGATCGACGAGATTATACCAGATTCTGCAATCGATTGTGCAAAGAAGATGTCATCCTGAGGGAGCCGCTGCGCCGAACCTGCCTCGGCAACGACGCTTGGCGGCGACCGAAGGATCTACTCACCCCGGAGCGAGGCCGGCTTCTGCGCACTGCACCTGGCCACCAGATACGCGGAGTAGATCCTTCGGTCGCGTCCAACCATTGGCGCGGGGGTGAATTACGCGCGGACGCTCCCTCAGGATGACTTCGTGTGTGGAATGCACAGTCGGTTTCGGAAGGTGGTATTAGAAGGTTCACACAGAGAAACAGAGGAAAAGAGACATCGCAGTTCTCCGTTCCTCTGTTTCTCCGTGTGAGAAGAGCCGTCAGGATCAGGCCCAGACCGTGTGAAAACCTCCGCGACTGGGAGTTGCGACGGTTTTCAAGAAGAGCGAGACGCGAAATTCGGGGTGAGCGGCCTGAGCAGCGTCTCAGATGCGTCTGGAGGGAGAACCCGCTCCTCTGGAGCCTTGAAGACGACGCAAACGGCTCAGATCGGCTGCGGAACGGGCATTTTACCGCTCCTCAGCACCTCCAGGAGACACTCCACCCCAAGCAGGTTCAACACCCGCCTCAGGTTGTACGCCAG
>DASVWD010000008.1 GCA_036389795.1 Longimicrobium sp. | reverse complement strand
GTTGACCGCAGCAGGATTTCTCCTATCCTGTTGCACGTAGACGTCAGTGAGGTCGCCTCACACGCGAAGAGTGCCTCCGACGTCGATTCTCTCCAGCGACGGAGAGCGAGGTACGGAGGGGGCCAACGCGTGCATCCTGCGTCCTCTAGGCTGGTCCGCTGACACGAATCACTGAGATCGCCTGGAATTGAATCCGAGGGCGGGCAGAGCGGTTTTCCGGCACGAGCTGAGCACCGCTCGCAGTTCGAATCTCCAGACGAGGTCACCTGCTAGGACTGAGCTCGATTTCTTGAATTGTTGGAGGGGTACAGTCCCTTCTCTCATTCTGCAAATCACATTGTAGTAAGCAGTTAGACGTTCGAAGCCGCTCCAGCCGCGTTGTACACGCGGCCGGAGCGGCGTTGTTGTATCTGATTGCAAAGGCTTGACTTACGCCGCGCGTGTCAGATCCGACTGTCGAACGCCTACACAGAGACACGGAGACACGGAGAACTTCAAACTCTTCTGCTGTTCCTCTGTGTCTCTGTGCCTCTGTGTGAGAAAAGCAGTTGTCTTTAGATTATCGCCAGAAAAGCACGAAGGGCGGAGCACCTCGCAGTGCTCCGCCCTTCGTCCGTTCACGCGGCGGTCATTCGGTGTCGCCGCGGAAGAGGTCGTCGATGCTGTCCGGCGGGGGCTCGTCGCCGCCCTCGTCCAGCTCGTCCACCAGGTCCTCCACCGGGGGCGGCGCGGCGTCGGCCTCGCCGGCGTCCTCCCCGCCCTCGATCCCCAGCGCCTCCTCCAGCGCGCTGGAGTCGACGATCTCCTGCACCTCGCCGCCGTCGGTGGCGATCGGCTTGGGCTCCTCGTCCTCGCCCACCACGCGGGCCACGTCCATCACGCAGTCGCCCTCGCCCAGGTTGACGAGCTTGACGCCCTGCGTGTTGCGGCCGATCACCCGGATGCCGTCCACCGGCTGGCGGTTCACGATCCCGTGGCGGGTGATCAGCACCAGCTCGTCGCCCGGGTGCACGTCCTTGATGGCCACCACGTGCCCCGTGCGCTCGGTCATCTTCACGTTGATCACGCCCTTGCCGCCGCGCCGCTGCAGCCGGTACGCCTCCACGTCGGTGCGCTTGCCCAGGCCCTGCTCGGTGACCACCAGGATGTGGTTGGCCGCCTTCACCACCACCATCCCCACCACGTAGTCGCCCTCCTCCAGCGTGATCCCGCGCACCCCCGTGGTGGCGCGCCCCATCTCGCGTACGTGCTGCTCGGGGAAGCGGATCGCCATCCCGTCGTGCGTGGCCAGCACCACCTGGCAGGCCCCGTCGGAGAGCTGCACGTCGATCAGCTCGTCGCCCTCCAGCACGTTGATGGCGTTCAGCCCCACCTTGCGCGGGTTCCCGTACGCCGAGAGCACCGTCTTCTTCACCGTGCCGTTGCGGGTGGCGAAGATGAGGTACCGGTCGTGGCTGAACTCGCGCACCGGCACCAGCGCCGCCACCCGGTCGTCGGGGTCGATGTTGATGAGGTTGACCACCGGCTTGCCGCGGCTGGTGCGGGTGCCCTGCGGGATCTCGTGAACCTTGAGCCAGTAGCACTGCCCCTGCTGGGTGAAGAACATCAGGTAGTCGTGCGTGCTCGCCAGGAACACGCTCTCCACCCAGTCCTCCTCCTTGGTGGCCATCCCCGCGATCCCGCGGCCGCCGCGCGCCTGCGCCCGGTAGGTGTCGGCCGGGATGCGCTTGATGTAGCCGTGGTGGCTGACCGTGATCACCATCTCCTCGTCGGCGATCAGGTCCTCGATGGAGAGGCCCGCCTGGTCGCCCAGGATGTCGGTGCGCCGCTCGTCGCCGTACTTGTCGGCGACCTCCAGCAGCTCCTCCTTGATGATGGTGAAGCGCCGCTCGCGGCTGGCCAGGATGTCCTCCAGGTCGGCGATCTGCGCGCGGATCTCGGCCAGCTCGGCCTCCAGCTGCTCGATCTCGAGCCCCGTGAGCCGGGCGAGCCGCATGTTCAGGATGGCGTCGCTCTGCCGCTCGGACAGGCCGAAGCGCGCCTGCAGCCGGTCGCCCGCCTCGTCGGTGGTCTCGCTGCCGCGGATGATGGCGATCACCTCGTCGATGTTGTCGACGGCGATCTTGAGGCCCTCCAGGATGTGCTCGCGCTCCTTCGCCTTGCGCAGCTCGAACTCGGTGCGGCGCACCACCACGTCGTGGCGGTGGTCCACGAAGTGGCGCAGCATGTCCTTGAGCGGCAGCACCCGGGGCACGCCGCCCACCAGGGCCAGCATGATCACCCCGAAGGTGCTCTGCATCTGCGTGTGCTTGAACAGCTGGTTCAGCACGATGTGGGGGATGGCGTCGCGCTTGAGCTCGATCACCACGCGGATGCGCTTGTCGCTCTCGTCGCGCAGGTCCGAGATCCCCTCCAGCTTCTTGTCGCGCACCAGCTCGGCGATGTGCTCGATGAGACGCGCCTTGTTGACCTGGAAGGGCACCTCGGTGACGATGATGCGCTCGCGGCCCCCCTCCTTCTCCTCGATCTCGGCGCGGGCGCGCACGATCACCCGGCCGCGCCCCGTCTCGTAGGCGTCGCGGATGCCGTCGCGGCCGTAGATCACCCCGCCGGTGGGGAAGTCGGGGCCGCGCACGAACTGCATCAGGGCGCCCGTGTCGGCCTCGGGGTTGTCGATCAGGTGCACGCAGGCGGCCACCACCTCGCGCAGGTTGTGCGGCGGGATGTTGGTCGCCATCCCCACCGCGATCCCCGAGCTGCCGTTGACCAGCAGGTTGGGCACGCGCGCGGGGAGCACCCGGGGCTCGGTGAGCCGGTCGTCGAAGTTGGGGGAGGTGTCGACGGTCTCCTTGTCGATGTCGGCCAGCATCTCGGTGGCCAGCGGCGCCAGCCGGGCCTCGGTGTAGCGGTAGGCGGCCGCGCTGTCGCCGTCGATCGAGCCGAAGTTCCCCTGCCCGTCGATGAGCGGGTAGCGCAGGCTGAAGTCCTGCACCATGCGCACGAGCGAGTCGTAGACGGCGGTGTCGCCGTGCGGGTGGTACTTGCCCAGCACGTCGCCGACCACGGTCGCGCTCTTCTTGTACGGCCGGTTGGGCTGCAAGCCGGCCTCGTGCATGGCGTACAGGATGCGCCGGTGCACGGGTTTGAGCCCGTCGCGCACGTCGGGGAGCGCGCGCTGCACGATCACGCTCATCGAGTAGTCGATGAACGACTCGCGCATCTCGTCTTCGATCAGGCGGGGGAGGACCCGGGCGGTAGGGGCGCCGGGGACGCCGTCCCCGTTCCCGTTGTCGTCGGGGGTCCCGGTCTCGTCGTTCTGGTCGGGAGGCGTGATGTCGTCGGCCATCGATGGTCGTGTGGGAGCGTCGGAAAAGCGCATGTCCGGCGCGTCGTGCGCGGGACCCGGCTGATACCCCGGAGAGGCGTCGCGGTGCCCCGGAAAGGGCCTCCGGCGAAGGCGGGGAAACTATGCTGCCGCGCGCGTTTCCGCCAGTTCCCGGGGGACGCGTCCGCTCCCTCCGGCGGCCGTCGCCGCGCGGCCTCTCACCCGCCGCCCGAGCGGGTGGGCGGAGGGGCGGCGGTGAAGCCCTCGGGGGGCGGCGGAACCGACGTGATCGGGGTGTACATGTCCAGGTACAGGACCACCGGCTGGGCCAGGCCGTCGTACGTCACCTGGTAGGCGTCGAGCATGCCGTGGACCGGCGCGGTGAACTCGCAGCAGCTTCCCAGCCGCCGCCAGCGCACCCGCTCGCCTCCGGGGCCGCGGAGGTTCTCCAGGTACTGGTGCTCGCGCCGGACGCCGTCCTCGCCGGCGCCGCCCACGCGCACCGGGTTGCGGCGCCCGTAGCCGTAGGCGTCGGAGTCCTCCCGCGGGTCCGGCTTCCCTGCTCCAGGCGCCAGCGCCTGCAGGGCCGTGTCGATCGCGGCCGAGATCGTCACCTCGGCCACCAGCACACGCGAGAGCGCCTTGTCGTCGCCGGTGTCCACGGGGCGCCCGTCGCCGCGCACCAGGCGGGCCGCGATGACGAGCCGCGTCGAATCGCCGGCCGGGGCCACCTCCACCGCCAGCTGCGACGCCTCTTCGTCGGGCTTCGGCTGGGCGGAGGCGAAGGCCGGGAGCGTCAGCAGCGCCTGGTCCAGAAACCGCACGCGCAGCTGGTAGCCGTACTTCTCCAGCGCGTCCAGCGCCGCCAGGTACACCGCCCGCGGCGGCGCGGCGTGCCTGACATCGACCACGGGGTTGAGGCCCTGCTGCGCGGCGGCGGGGGCGGCGGCCAGGGCCGCGAGCAGGGGGAGGAGCAGCTTGCGCATGGGAGTGCGGGGCGTCGGGATGGGAGGAGGAACGCGGGGCGGGGCCGGTTCCCGGCGGCGGGCGTCACCCAGGAGATTGCAGCGCGGCCGGCGCCCGCGCAATAGTCCGGAGAGACGCGCGCGCGGGGCGCCGTTCGGCGGCCGGCCGGGGAGCGCCGGGGAAGCCCGCCTTCTGGCGCGGGCGTGGTCGGCCACGCGTCAAAACGCTGCGCCCGGGCGCGTTACAGAGGGCGCCGCGAGAGGCGCGGCCCGAGTCTTCCGACCCGAACCCGTGCGGAGTGCCGACCATGGACCTCCACGCCCTCCTTCTCGGCGCCGCGCTGCTGGGCGCCGCTCCGGCCCCCGCGCCGGGCCCGCTGTGCAGCATCTACGTGACCCCCGGGCGGGACCGGGAGGACACGTACTTCCTCGCCACCGCGCTGGAGGGGACGCGGCTCACCGGGGTGGGGCCGATGCGGGCGCAGATCGACTCGTCGCGCCGCGCCCGCCTTCCCGGGCAGGTGACCGGACAGGTGCTGCGGCTGGAGCGGGTGGGCGGCGCGGGCTCCGAGGTGGTGGAGCGCGTCTTCCGCGAGACGGGCCGGCGCGAGGCGCTGGTGATCCCCTGGACGCTGGACGGGGTGAACTGCCGGCCGTCGCCGTGGCCGCCGCGCGAGCGCTGGCTGGAGCCCGGCACGCGCGGCGTGCTGGTCGCCCGGCTGCGGCCCACGCACCTGTGGGTGGACGGGATGCCCACCTTCGACGCCGACCCGTACGGCTACCTGTATCCCTGGCCCGGCGCCAGGAACCTCGGCTGCCCGGGCGCGCTCACCGCCGAGGAGTGGTACGACTTCCTGGACCACCTGGGGCCCCGCTACCCGGCCAGCGGGGAAGAGGACCGCCGCATCGAAGCGCACTTCCTGCTCTGGCTCCGCCGCCACCCCGACGTCGCCCTCCGCCAGCCGGCGAAGGAGGCGCTGGACACGCCGATCTACCTGGACGACGGCCTCCCGCCGGACGTCGGCGCCGCAGCCGCGGCCGCCCTCGCGCGCTGCGGGCGGGCCGCCGCCCCATGATCCGCCGGACGAAAGAGGCCGCGGCCCGAGCAGGGTCGCGGCCCCTTTCGCTCCCGGTACGTCCGGGGGTGGGCGCTGGAACGACGAGGAGCTTGTGCGGACGCGGGTGGAGCTCTATCCATTTCATGGTCACGCTTTGCGACGCAATTTTCTGGCGATGACCGACCCCATCTCACGAGGAGGACGGCATGAAGAAGCTGAGGCTGGAGCTGGACGCCCTGCGGGTGGAGTCGTTCGACACCGCCGCGGCCGGCGCGGAACGGCGGGGCACCGTGCACGGCAACGCCCAGGACGTGTTCGCCGAGGCCTTCGGCCCGGCCAGCAACGAGGCGACCTGCCTGACCTGTCGTGTGCCCACCGATCCCTGCATCTGCGACCCGATTCCCACGGACCTCACCAGCTAGGCGCTCCGTCCCGGAAACGAGGAGGGGGGCCGTCGCACGACCCCCTCCGCCTCTACGCGAGGCGCATCACAGGTCGCGGCCTCTTCGCTTCGGCGGTCCGCGGCGACTCGATGTCCTTGCGATTCCGACATCACGGCGGAGGACACGGAGTAACTCGCTCGATGTTTCCCCTGTGTCCTCCGTGCCCTCTGTGTGAGGCAGTCGTTGCGGTCACGTCGCCGCGACGCGGACCGGGGGCGGGGCCAGCTCGGGCTCGGGGGTGAAGTCCTCGCCGGGGTTGATGAAGCGGTCGGTCTCGATGGCGTACTGCCGGTCGTGCAGCTCGCGGTAGCGCCCACCCAGCGCCATCAGCTCGGCGTGCGTGCCGCGCTCCACCACCACCCCCTGCTCCAGCACCAGGATCTGGTCGGCGCTGCGGATGGTGGAGAGGCGGTGGGCGATCACGAACGAGGTGCGCCCGTACCGCAGCCGGCGGAGCCCCTCCTGGATCTTGAACTCGCTCTCGCTGTCCAGGCTCGAGGTGGCCTCGTCCAGGATCAGGATGCGCGGGTCGGCCAGGAGCGCGCGGGCGATGGCGATGCGCTGCCGCTGCCCGCCCGAGAGCTTGATCCCCCGCTCGCCCACGACGGTGTCGTACCCCTCGGGGAAGCCCAGGATGAACTCGTCGGCGTTGGCGAGCCGCGCCGCCTCCTCGATCTCCCCGCGCGTGGCGTCGGGGCGGGCGAAGCGGATGTTGTCGGCCACGGTGCCGTCGAAGAGGAAGTTCTCCTGCAGCACCACGCCCAGCTGCGCCCGGTAGTCGGCCAGCCGCAGGTCCTGGAGGTCGCGCCCGTCCACCGTCACCCGCCCCGACGTGGGCCTGTTGAAGGCCATCACCAGGCTCACCAGCGTGCTCTTCCCCGAGCCGCTGGAGCCCACCAGCGCCGTGGTGGTCCCCGCCGGCGCGTCCACGCTCACCCCCTTCAGCACCGGCTGGCCGGGGTTGTACTCGAACCAGACGTCCTCCAGCCGCAGGTCGCCCCGGACGTACTGCAGGGGCTCGCGGCGCTCGTCCTCCTGGTCTTCCGACTCCATCCGCACGATCTCGCGGATGCGGTCGAGCCCCGCGAGCGCCTCGCTGAGCTGCGGGCCGATGCTGGCCAGGTGCACCACGGGCATGGCCAGCACGGCGGTGAAGGCCAGGTAGCTCACCAGGTCGCCGATGGTCATCCCCCCGGCCAGGATGTCGCGGCCGCCCACCAGGATCATCACCAGGCCGATGAGCCCGGTCACCACGGTGGCCACCGCGCCGG